>CATOLW010000008.1 GCA_951800935.1 uncultured Clostridium sp. | reverse complement strand
GCTTTTTTTTTTTTTTTTGTTGAGGCATATAACACGCCACCATATGCTTTTACTGGATTTTTGATGTATACATATTCATAGTCTGCATCTTTCTTAGTCAAGTCTAGTTTATATATTTTATTTTCTCCTAATTCAAAATTTGCTACTTCGTTTTCACTTTGCACATAACATTTACTTGGTTGTTCTGATTTTTCGCTATATTCTCCGTTAAAGCTATCATAACCAAAATATTGTGCAATTTCTTTAATTGGTACATAAATGGTTCCATCATTTTCAAAGATGAGTAAACTTTTTATTTTTTCGTTAGCTTGTCCATCTAATGTTAATTTCATAACAGTACTTTGTAAGTACATTACATAAGCCATAATAGCTACAATTATAATAAATACTAAAATAATAGCAATTAACACAATTCTTGTTGTTCTTCTTTTCTTTTTTTGTTCTCGATTTTGAAAGCTTTCTTCAATTAAATTCATACTATATACCTCCATCTATTTGATATATCCGTATTTTCGATAAAATTCTTCTCGAAAATTTCCCAAATTATCATTCTCTATTTCTATTCTAACTCTTTCCATTAAATTAGTCAAGAACCTTAAATTGTGAATTGACAATAATCTATCTCCTAAAATTTCATTTGTTTTTACCAAATGTCTAAGATAAGCTCTTGTATAATTTTTACAAGTATAGCAATTACATTCTGGATCTAATGGTCCCCAATCTCTTTCATAGGTTGCATTTCTTACCACTACTTTTCCATGTGAGGTCATAGCAGTTCCATTTCTTGCAATTCTCGTTGGTAAAACACAATCACACATATCAATTCCTGCCATTGCTGCTTCTATCAAATAATCTGGTGTTCCTACTCCCATCAAATATCTTGGTTTATCTTTTGGCATCATTGGCGTTGTATATTGTAAAATGTCTAAAAACTCTTCTTTGGTTTCTCCTACACTAATTCCACCAATGGCATAACCTGGTAAATCCAAAGCAATTAAATCTTGTGCACTTTTTTCTCTTAAATCTTTAAAAAATCCACCTTGTATAATACCAAATAGGGCTTGCTTTTCTTCTGTAGTATGTGCTTCTTTACAACGTTTTGCCCATCTCGTGGTTCTTTCCATAGATTGTTTCGTATATTCATAGCTAGCTCCATGTTCTACACATTCGTCAAAAGCCATCATAATATCACTACCTAAGTCTTCTTCAATCCCCATAACTGATTCTGGAGAGAAAAAATGCTTGCTTCCATCTAAATGAGATTTGAATTCAACTCCTTCTTCTGAAATCGTCCTTAAGGCTCCTAAGCTAAATACTTGAAATCCTCCACTATCTGTCAGAATTGGCCTGTCCCAATTCATAAATTGGTGTAAACCACCTGCTTCTTTTACAATTTTACTCCCTGGTCTTAAATACAAATGATAGGTATTTGACAAAATGATCTCTGCTTTTATTTCTTCTTTCAATTCTTCTGGTGTCATAGATTTTACGGTCGCTTGCGTTCCAACTGGCATAAATACAGGTGTTTGAATATCACCATGAGGAGTATGGATTACACCTCTTCTTGCTCCTGTTTGCTTGCATTCATGTAATAGCTCATAAGTTACTGCTGGTTTCATTTTTATTTCTCCTTTTTAACAAATAAACATAGCATCTCCAAAGCTAAAAAAGCGATATTTTTCTTTTACAGCTTCTTCATATGCCTTCATTATATACTCTTTTCCTGCTAGTGCTGATACTAACATTAATAATGTTGATTGTGGTAAATGGAAATTGGTAATTAATCCATCTAATATTTTAAATTGATAACCTGGATAGATAAATATTTGGGTATCTCCTTCTGTTTGCTTTACTTTTCCTTCTTTATCTGCAATGGTTTCTAACACTCTACATGAAGTTGTTCCAACTGCAATGACTTTTTTTCCTTTTTTCTTAGCTTCATTAATTTTGTCAGCATCCTCTTGTTTGATATAATAATGTTCTGAATGCATTTGATGAGCTTCTACGTCGTCTTCTTTTACTGGTCTAAAGGTTCCAATTCCAACATGTAAGGTTACATTGGCAACTATTACACCCTTTGCTTCTATCTTTTTTAGTAGTTCTTCTGTAAAATGTAATCCCGCTGTTGGTGCTGCTGCTGAACCATCAAATTTAGCATATACTGTTTGGTATCTATCTTTTTGTTTTAATTCTTCATGAATATATGGTGGTAATGGCATAAGTCCAATTTCATCTAAAATTTCATTAAAAATTCCTTCATAATGAAATTCTACTTTTCTAGTTCCTCCTGGCATTACTTCTAATATATTAGCTTCTAATAATCCTTCTTTAAAAATCACCTTACTTCCTACATGAAGCTTGTTTCCTGGTCTTACAATACATTCCCAAATATCTTCTTTTATATTTTTTAAAAGTAAAAATTCAACATTTGCTCCTGTTTCTTTTTTTCCATATAATCTAGCTGGTATTACTTTAGTATTATTTCTAACCAAGACATCTCCTGGTTCTAAATAGTCAATTATATCGTGAAATATTTTTTGTTCTATTGTCTTTTTTTCTCTATTTAATACCATTAATCTTGAGTCATCTCTTTTTTTTATGGGTGTTTGTGCAATTAATTCTTCTGGCAATTCATAATTAAATTCTGATACTTTCATTTATCTATTCCTACCCTTTTTAGCTTGATTTCAAATTTATTTACTAAATTTTCTATTAATTCTTTTATTTCTTCTATTAAATTTTCTGGTTGCTTAAATACTTTATTCATTTCATAAGAATATTCAAAGTTACTACTTTTGGCTGGTTTTAAGGTATATATTTCTGGTGGTAATCCAATTTTTCCGTTCTTTTGTCGTAATATTTTTATTCATGTAATCGGTGTACCATTTTTTTTGCCCTATTAATCGTTCGTTTTCATAACCATATTTTTGATAGTCATGTAGTTCTGGTCTTTCATAACCATATTCTTTTGCATTTCTTTCTAAGGAATGTAAAAATTCATGTAAAAACACTTCTTCTGGAAATGTATTGATTCTCCTATCATATTTATAGATATAACTTTTCGAGTCATTTGGTAATCGAATATTCGAAAATCCAATGCCATAATAATCCATAGAACCTAAACCTATCCAGTCATTTACTTGAATATCATCTTCATGTTCTTCATCTCCGAAGTCTTACGATAGCAAAAATGTGGTCATAATCATAAGAAGCAACCCTATCTTTTATTTGGTCTTCAATATCTTCTGCTGCTACATAGTAACCAAACTCATTATCATAAGACAATTTCGATAATGGTGTATCAATTTGATAAATGTCACATTTGGCAGTCATTTTTTGATTGGATAAAGTAGCACATGAATTTTCAAATAAGTTTATGGTATTGGTAATATCTCTTACGTCATTTCCGTGTTACTTCTAGTTTTACTTGTTTTTGGTCAATGGTTACATCTGTTGTTCGAAGAATAAAACATGCAAATTTCCAATTACTATTTTGTTCTGTAATTCCTTCTTCTATCGAAAAGTTCGAAAACCAAGCTTCTCCTTTTGCCTCTCCTAAATATCCACCTAGTCTAAATCCGATGTTTACTTCTTCTCTATCTTTACTATTGAATATAAATTCTATTTTCTGCCAGTCTTGTGTTCCACTAATAGCTACTGACCTTTCCGTGGTCCCTTCTATTGCAATTTGTGCTCCTACTCCTGATATTTCTTCTTTTGCTTGCACATGATTGGTCTTTACCATACAAGTTACCTTATATGGTTGATTTTTCTTGACTGATACTTTTTTGTAAAACATGGCATCATTATAGTTAGGTGTTTCTATTTTATAACTTCTTTTATTGTTATATTTTATTTCATTATCTCTTGTAAATTGAGAGGTATACAAATTGGTTTCACTTCTTATAAAATCATTAAAATTATTTTGTTGGTAGTATTGATAGGCAAAATATAACATACCTAACAAAATAACTAAAAATATAAAATAACTGATTCTATGCTTTTTTCTATTCTGTTTTATTTTTTTCATTTGTCATTCCTCCGCCATTATTATATATGATTTTCTTTGAAATGGCAACTATGTTTTTAGAAATGAATCTCCAAAATTATGCTAAAAATTTTTGCCTTTTTATGTAAAATATGCTATACTATAGGTATACTGCAATTTGCAGTAGGGTAACTAATATAGTCCTTGCTTACATAGAAGGACATAAATTTATTTCCACGTTTAAAGGAGGACTAAAAAAATGAAACGTATGCTTTGTCTTTTATTACCTGCAGCTTTATTAGGAGCAAGTATAGGAAAGGTATTATCTACTTTTTGTTCTACTCGCAATTGTCTTTTCTTGCTAATTGCAGGCATACTCTGTTTGCCACTTTTGCTCGTATGTATTGCAGAATAAAATAACGTTTCGTCACCAAAGAAAGAGGGACCTATTTAAAATAGGATCCCCTCTTTTTCTTATTCTTCTGTTTTTACCTCATTAAATTCTAGCATACTTAAGTTGATTCTTTCTTGGTCATCAATGTTAATCACTTTAACAGTAACTTTATCTCCAACATGAAGTACATCTTCTATGTTTTTAATTCTTTCTTTTGATATTTTAGAAATGTGTAACAATCCTTCTTTTCCGCCACAACCTAAATCCACAAAAGCTCCAAAGTTCATTAAACGTACTACTTCTCCATAGTAAATTCCGCCAACTTCTACTTCTCTTACGATATCTTCTATCATTTCTAGTGCTTGAATTGCTTTTTCATTATCATTTGAATAAATGAATACTTGTCCATCTTCTTCAATATCAATTTTTACGCCTGTTTCTTCAATGATTTTGTTAATCATTTTTCCACCAGGTCCAATAACATCTTTTATTTTATCTACTTTAATTTGTGTGCTTACAATTCTTGGAGCATAGGCTGATACATCTGGTCTTGGCTCACTAATTACTGGTGCCATAATATCATCTAAGATATGCTTTCTTGCTTTTCTTGTTTTTTCAAATGCTTCTTTGATAATCTCGTAAGTTAAACCATCACATTTGATATCTACTTGAATTGCTGTAATTCCTTCTGAAGTTCCACCAACTTTAAAATCCATATCGCCAAAGAAATCTTCTAATCCTTGGATATCTACTAACATTACATAGTCATCATCATGATCAGGATTTGTTACCAAACCTGTTGAAATACCTGCAACTGGTCTTTTAATTGGAACACCTGCATCCATTAAACTTAATGTACTTCCACAAATACTTGCTTGTGAAGTAGAACCATTAGAAGATAATACTTCTGATACTACTCTAATTGCATATGGAAATTCTTCTTTAGATGGTAAGACTGGTACTAATGCTTTTTCTGCTAAAGCTCCATGTCCTACTTCTCTTCTTCCGAGGGCCCCTACTTGGTCTAGCTTCTCCTACAGAATAGCTTGGGAAATTATAGTGATGCATATATCTTTTAGATTCTTCCATATCAATTCCATCTAGTACTTGTTCTTCGCTTATCATTCCTAAAGTTGCAATGGACATAACTTGTGTTTGTCCTCTTGTAAATAAAGCACTTCCATGAGTTCTTGGAAGTAGTCCAACTTCACATGATAATGGTCTTATTTCATCTAGTTTTCTTCCATCTACTCTTTTATGTTCGAAATAAATCATTTCTCTTACACATTTCTTTTCTAATTTGTAAATGGCTTCTCCAATGTCTTTTTTGTGTTCTTCAAAGGCGTCTTCTCCAAATTTTTCAGTATATGTTTCTTCAATTTTGTTGGTTAATTCATCGATATTTTTGTCTCTTGTTTCTTTATCTTCTTCTTGTACTTTTTCTTTCATTTCTTCTTTGAAATTATTTTCTACAAATTCATATACATCGTGGTCAACTTCAAAAGATTTATATTCAAATTTTGGTTTTCCAATTTCTTTTTGCATTTTGCTAATAAATTTACAAATTTTCTTAATTTCTTTGTGTGCTTCTTTGATTGCTTTTAACATGATGTCATCTGGAACTTCATTTGCTCCTGCTTCAATCATGGTAATTTTTTTCTCAGTTGCTGCAACCGTTAATGTTAAGTCACTTTTTTCTCTTTCTTCTACGGTTGGATTGATAATAATTTTTCCATTTACTAATCCTACGTTTACTGCTGCTGTTGGTCCACCAAATGGAATATCTGAAATAGCTAAAGCTGATGCTGCTCCTATCATAGCTGCTACTTCTGGTGAGTTGTCTTGTTCTACACAAAGTACAGTTCCTACTACTACGACATCATTTCTAAAGTCTTTTGGAAATAGTGGTCTTAAAGGTCTGTCGATTGCTCTTGATGTTAAGATTGCTTTATCGCTTGGTTTTCCTTCTCTTTTTAGAAATCCTCCTGGTATTTTTCCTACAGAATATAATTTTTCTTCAAAATCTACTGATAGTGGAAAGAAATCAATTCCTTCTCTTGGTTCTTTAGAAGCTGTTACATTAACTAATACACAGGTATCTCCATAACGTACTAGTACACTTCCATTGGCTAAACCTGCCATTTTTCCTGTTTCGATTACAAGTTTTCTTCCTGCTAATTCTGTTTCATAAGTTTTAAACATATTTTTTCCTCCTTCTTTTTCAGGGATTGGGGGACGTTCCTTAAAATCCCTGTTTTAGGGATTAAGGGACACTCCTTTTCCTGTTCAAGCAAGTTTAGATTGTAACCTCTATAATATTCTGTATGTTAACAGTACATTATACAAGCTACTTACCTAAATACTTGCTTGTCTTTGATAATTTAAACAAAAAGCCCATGCCAAATAAGCTATGAGCTTTGTTACTTTTATTTTCTTAATCCTAATTTTTCAACAATTGCTCTGTATCTGTTGATATCTTTTTTGGCTAAGTAGTTTAAAAGGTTTCTTCTTTTACCTACCATTTTTAAAAGACCTCTTCTTGAGTGATTGTCTTTTTTGTGAATTTTTAAGTGTTCTGTTAGTTCATTAATTCTTTCTGTTAAAAGAGCGATTTGTACTTCTGGTGAACCTGTGTCGTTTTCTTCTCTTTTATGTGTATTAATGACTTCTTGTTTTCTTTCCTTTGTCATAGTTACACCTCCCATTTTTATAATTTTCCTTAAACTGAGCTTACAGTTTTGGTGCTAATCTGAAAGCTAAGTAAAAGGTATGTCTTTTTTGACATACCTAGTATACTATATTTTGGAATAAATTTCAAGTGTTTTGAATGAATTTAATTGTTTATTACATATAAAACCATTCTAAAACTAATATAAGATTTCAGTGAACCACGATAAGATGCTGAAAATAAAGTTGATGGGTCATCTGAACGTCCTCCTCTAGTAATAGTTTCTGTTCCAGATACTGTGTTAGCAAGTTCTGCAACACGTTCACAAAAATTTCCTTCTAAATCATAAATATTACACACTTTATCCGCGTCTGTTGGTGCTGATTTGGCTGGAAAAGCTGAAGTTTGTCTTGTTTTTGAGCCAACTGTCACATTAAAATTTTGTCCTGTTCCATCTTTTTTTCCATTCACAAATGCCATTGTCATATCCCATTGTATTCCTGATATTAATGCACTTTTTACATAATCATTACAAATAAACTTTTTGCTTTCTGTCTTTGCATTTGCATGGCTAATTCCCTTCCAAACTGTTACTCCTTTTTTACTGACTAATCCTTCTCCTGTTTCATATCTTGCTATATAAAATCCTTTTGCTTTCACTACCTCATCTTTCTCATTTGTTATTCCATTTGGCAAATAATTACTATCATCATATGCATTAGGAGAATAGTATTTCGTATCGTTATAACTTCTATTTCTTATATAGTTACTGCTATTGGTTACTGGTATCCATACAAATTGATTTCCTATATTTCCAGTATCATTGGCCACATCTGAGATAACCAATCCTTTTGCTATATCATCACATCCTGGCACAATTGCAAATCCTACTGGAATAATAGCGATCCCATTTTTCTCATACTCTTTATTTTTTCCTTCCACAACCACTCCTACTTTTGCCATTGGCTTTTCTACTGTAATTGGTCCTTTTGTAACTTCTTTTGGATTTCCTGCATTGTCAATTGTTAGCACATGTAAATAATAAGTTCCTGGTTCTGTTGCATTCAATGTTAATTCTTGTGGACTTTTTGTAAATTTCCCTTCTTTAGGATAGTTATCTGGATTAGTTCCAACACTACCACTTTCTGTTGAATATTTCCATCGACATTTTGAAAAATCAACACCACTTATCCCATTATCTGTTTGTGTTACCGTTACTGTTATTTGTGTTTCTATGTCAGTTGTTGTGCTACTAAATTGAACAGTTGCCTCATTTGGTATGTCCTTATCGATTTTATCAATTTCTTTGGTTGCTACTGCTCCTTCTTCCTCTAAATTATTTACTAATTTAGCATAAATAGTTACATTGTTTTCTATTATAATTGGTATTTTATAAGTAATCCAATTTTTTCCCGCATCAATTGAATATTGCAAAGTAAATCCTTCTATGTTGATTTGCGGTATAATCTCTACTGTTACATTCTGATTTGTATATCCTTCTGGTGTAAACTTAAAGGTAAGGTCTGTTTCTTTTAATTCTGGTGGTGTGTTTTCTCCTTTTAGCCCTAATAGCTTTACTTCCATTTCTGTTATTTCATAAACATATCCTTCTTCTGTTGTTACCCAAATTTTTTCGTCACTTTTTCTTTCTACCCTAGCATCTTCTAGTACTCCCTTTTCTTCTATTTTTCTTTGTATTTCCTGCTCATATCGGTCCATAAATTCTTTTGTATTTAAGTTTTCTATGACTTTTTCTGGTCTTAATCCATTTCCAATTAATTCTAATACTTCCTTATATTCTGCTTTTTTGCTTTCTTCTTTTGCTGTACTTGCTTTAGTCAATAATCCATTTTGCCCTGTTAAGCTCGCAATACTAATTCCTGCTAAAATTAATAAGACGATAATCGTTATTACTAAAGCAATTAGTGTGATTCCTTTTTCTTTTTTTAACATAACTTTTCGTTCCCTTCTTTTGTTTATTATTTCTTTTATCTATTTATTGTATACGTTTTCACTATATAATAGTTTTTGTTTTTTTGCAATACTTTTGTGTGGTATTTTTGCATTTTCTTTTGTGGGACAATATACATAAATAAAACTAAGGAGGATTAAAATGTTTGAAATCTCTAAGTATAAGAAAAGTAATGTTAAAATATCAATTCGTTTACCAGAAAACGTAAATGAGCTATTAAGAAAAATTGCTAAAAAGGAAAATATGAGTTTTAATAATGTAATTGTTAGTTGTATTGAAAATTCTCTAAACCAGATGGATTTAAAGCAATATCATGACATTGATATTTATGATGATAAAGAATTAAAAGTTTAATACAAAAAAATATTGTGCTGGTATAATAATTTTTAATTTAAACAATATATTCTATTTTGTTATTTGGAAAGTAATAATTCATTTGCTCACGTAAAAAAATTTCTGCTTCCTTTCTAATCTCATTTTTATACCAGTACTTACCAAGGCCTCTACCTGTCATTTTCTCCTTATCATATAGAGAAATAGCATTAGGAAAAGCTTCCTCATTTATTTTGGTATGAACATAACTATAAGTCATAAAAATAATTTCAAAAAATACATCTTTTTTTACTTTTTCAGACAATTCTTGATGCAATCTTTGTAGTAATTCTGCATATAATTTTTTCCAATCCTCTACTAAAATAACAGGAGCAATTAAAATTCCAATCTGATATCCTGCTTCTTTTAATTTGTTAATTGCTTCTATTCTTCCTTTTAATCTAGAAGTTCCAAATTCTACTTTATTGATAATTTCTTCAGGATTTACGCTCATTCTTATAATCACTTTTCCTTGATGCCTCAATGATAAAATCGGATCTACCATATCAAATTTAGTAGGAAAGGTTAGCTTTCCTTGTTTTTCATTTTGAAAATTCTCAATCGTCCAGACTAAGTTATTGGTAATTGTATTTTCTAAAATCAAATCACTGTTACTTCCAATTTCAAAGATTAATTCTTTTTCTGCTTTTTTGGATGTTTTTATGATTTTCTCTAACATTTGTTCTCGATTAACAAACAAACGCAAATAAGCACATTTATTATAGTTACAAACCAAATAGCAATACATGCATGCTGCTGTACAGCCAGATGAAGTATAAGGTACTAGATAATCTGATGTTTTATGATTTTCTACAAATTTATGTGTTTTTCTAACACCTATAATTAAATTTCTTTTCATATTGGCAAATTCTTTATTGGATTTTTTTCTCATTTCTTCAATAGCATTATGACTTTCAATTTCTACTTTTGGTGTATCTTTGTATTTATCCATTAATTCTTTTCCTAATGGATAATTCATTATTTCTTTTTCAAAATAAATAGCTTTTGGTTTAAACATTTTTCTATCCTCCATTGATAGTTTTATTCTAACCAAAAGCTTATTTTGCTATTCTTTCATTTTCTATTTTATATTCGTTACTATTTTTTCTATGGTTTCTAATTGATAATTATTTTCAAAAACATAATCAAAGTCAAATTGACTATAATCTATACTATTGGCATCTCGTTTTTCAAAATATTCTTCTGTTATCTTGTCTCTTTGAATCACTTTATTTTTTCGTATCATATCATTTGCTTGTATTAAAATTTTGATATCATATTGATTCCAGTATTTTTTATCAACTGGTAGTAGTGCCCATTCTAATATAATATTTTCTGGATCTTTTTCTAAAATTTTGTCTAATACTTCTTGCATATATCCCCAAGTAATATCAGTTAGCATATCCATTTTTTCTTTACTGGAAAATACAAGGTTTCCCAATTTTTTTCTATCTATTTTTTTATTATCCTCTAGTATTTGGTTTCCAAAAGTTTCACACAATTTTTTGGTAATTATTTCATCATTTGTCGCTTTATGTCCTATTTTATCCACATCAATTCTTTGGCAATTTAGTTTTTTAGCCAATGCTTCTGCCACTGTTGATTTTCCACTTCCCGATTTTCCAGTTATGCCTACTATTTTCACTTATTTTCCCTCTACTTTTTTATTATTTTTTTCATAAATGACATAATCGTAATCTAAGTTATTTTTCTCATCTTTGGTTCCTTTTTCTCTTGCTATTTCCTTCCAGATTTCCAAATTGATCTTTGGAAAAAAACTATCTCCTTCAAATTCTTCATTAACTTCTGTTACATACATTTTGGTTACATATGGCATTAATAAATTGTAAATCATGGCACCACCAATAACAAAGTTTTCTTTTTCATTTTCTATGTACTCTTGTATCTCTAACATAGAATGAACGACTTGTACATTTTCGTCTTTTATTTTAAAATCTGGATTTTGACTAAACACAATATGTTTTCTATTGGGTAATATCTTTCCTAAAGATTCAAATGTTTTTCTTCCCATAATAATTACATGGCCTGTGGTTAGTTCTTTAAAGTGCTTTAAATCTGCTGGTAAATTCCATATTAATTTATTTTCTTTTCCGATTATATTATTTCTTGCTTTTGCTACTACGATACTTAACATTTTTCTTACTCCTTAAACTTTATTTTTACTATGATTTATCCAGTTTTCTATCACTGCTTTTTCTATTTTTAATTTTCCTGTTCCTTTTCCCATTCCGTACATCTGGCCTGTTTTTCCCATGAAAATCTGTTCCTCCTGATTGGTATAAGTGATATTTATTACATAACTGAATTAAACTTTGCGTTTGCTTTTCGTCAAAATAAGAATAGTAACATTCTATTCCATCTAAATTATGTGTATTTATCATTTCTTCTACTGTTTGTATGGTATTATGAAAAGGATATAAAAAAGGGTGTGCTAAAAAGGCTAGTCCTTCTGCTTCTCTAATTTTTTGAATCATCTCTTCCATAGAAGGAATACTGTTTATCTCTTCTATATAAAAAATACTGTTAGGATTACATTGCTGTGCTCGGTAAAAATTGGGCGTTAATGCAATCTCTTTTTTTCGTAATATTTCTATATTTTCAGGATATTTTAAAATTTCTTTTTCAAAGATGTCAGAAGCATATTGCATTTTTCCTATATTAATATCTAATTCTTGCTTAAATTTTAAGCCTATTTCTTTTCCTACTTTTTTTAAATGTTTTAAATATTCTTTTTGTATAATCAAATATTTTTCTTGTAAATTTAATAAGTTCTTAGATTTTTTGAACTTTTCTAGATTAATATGATATCCTAAAATTTCAACTGGTGTATTTTGATACATACATTTCATTTCACAACCATAAAGAATTGTTCCTAAATAGTATTGTTTCACGTTTATTTTCTCTAGTTCTTCATAAGCACTAATAGAGTCATGGTCTGTAATGGATATGACTTCTAATTTTCTTTTTTGGGCTTCTTGCAATATCTCTTTTACGGTATTGGTACCATCTGAATGGTTGCTATGTATATGTAAATCAATCAACTTTATTTACACTTCCTCTTCAACTGTTAATTTCGCATAAGCTTCTGGTTTAAAGTCTTTATCATATTCTACCTCTGCAAATATTTCTGGCATTTCTTCTTGGAAATATTTTAATAATGGTATTAATATTTGTCTAATGGATGGATGAACATGTTTGGTTGTTCTTAATGCTAAAATGTGTTTCCATTCTCTAATATTAGCTGTCATTGTATATTCTCCTGCAGTTGCATGTGGTAGTAATTCTCTACACATGTCAGTACTAGCTCCTAGTTCTTTCATTTTGATATAATTTTTTTCAATTTCTTGCATGGTTTGTTTCCAAATTTCATACATTTCTTCACTTTCTATGTATCCTGCTGGATTCATGAATGCTATTTCATTTCCATATTTGTCTTTGTCATAACTACAGTATCTGGTAGATTCGATTGAAAAACTGGCAAATCTATGTCTTGTTAAGTCTTTGTATGACCCTACATCACTATAAATTCTAACGGTAACTTTTTCGTGTTCTAATACTGATTCATGACCTCTTGTAATACAATTTCCTAATAATTTTTTATAACTATCTTCTGTAATTTTTCCTTCTGATCGATAGCATGTTCTACAAGCTCGTTCAATTCTTTTCATAATTTTCTTTCCATCAATTTTTTCCACTTTTATCCATGGTTCTACGATTCTCATATTTTTTCCTCCATTTTTATTTTCTATACTATATCAAATTCTTGTTTTTTTGACAAGGTTTTTCCTTTACTTTTTTCTTTCTAAAGTCTACGATTGATAATTTTAATTAAATTCCCAGTTTGGTACATATTCTTCCTCATGTTCACCTAATTCTTGTACATAACCATTTTCCATTTCTAGTTCTTCTATGTAATCTTCTATTTCCTTCCATTCTTCTTTGGTTAGTTTACGATTCAACTCTTCTATTTCTTTTGCTCGATACGTTGGAAAATATTGTGCCATTACACTAATATAAATATCTTTTGGCATATTTTCTTTGATCCATTTTAAAACTTTCTTACTATTATTTATCTGGTTTGGTAAAACCAAATGTCTTATCATAACGCCCTTTTTCATTTTACCATCTTCATCTAATTTAGGTACACCTACTTGTCTTACCATTTCTTTGATTGCCTTGGTCGCTATTTCAAAATAATTTTTTACGTTCGAAATTTTTTCTCCTAAATCATTTTTAGCATACTTTAAATCTGGTAAATAGATGTCAATATAGCCTTCTAATTGTTTTAATGTTTCTACTTTTTCATAAGCATTGGTATTATATAAAATAGGAATAGTTAGTCCCTTTTTCTTTGCTATTTTGATTGCTTCTATAATTTGGTAAGTATAACTAGTTGGTGTTACCAAATTGATATTTTCTACTCCCTTTTTTTGTTGTATTAGAAATATTTCTGCTAATTCTTCTATGGTAATGTCTTTTCCCTTTCCTTGTTGGCTAATTTCATAATTTTGACAATACTTACAGTTTAAATTACAGTTTGAAAAAAACACGGTTCCAGAACCATGTTTTCCACTAATGCAAGGTTCTTCAAAATCGTGTGTGCTATATAAAGCAATTCTTATTTTATCAGTTGCTTTGCACCTTCCTAGTTTTCCTTGCTTTCGATTGCAATTACATTCATGTGGACAAATATTACATTTCATTTTATTGTACTACTCTTTCTACTTGTATTTTTTCTTTTTCCTTTTTTAATATAATTTTCTTCTTACTTAATTTATCAATGTTACTTTTGGCTAATTCTTTTGCTTTTTCTTCTTCTGCATTGCTAACTTTTCCTAGTTCTTCTCCACTGGTAGTTAGTACTATAATCAAGTCTTCTGTTTCTGCTTGTGAATAATCTTCTAGATATTCTGCTATTTCTACTTCATATCCATCTTTTGTTTTTTGTATTTTATTTAACAAAAACATGTCTTCTTCTTGATCTAATCCCATTCCAAGTGCATAATAATAATTGGTTTCTTCATCGTAAATTAGATACTCTGTTCCTTCTTTTGGGAATTCTTTTTTTAAGTTTTCTCCAAATATTTCTTTTGCTTTTTTTTGTATTTCTTCATAAGAAAGTTCATAGTCTTCTAAATTTTTCTTAACGACTTCCCAAATCCAAGTTTCATCAGCTTGATTGATATCGTCAAAACATGGTAAAGCCTCTTTGGTTATTTCTTTCCACATGTAAATTTGGTGGATATATTCCTCTATTTTTTCTATTTCTTCTACTTTTATTTCTTTGGATACTAAGTTAGTTTTTTTATAAGTAAACATCCCTATAAATACAATAGCTAAAATGACTATGATAATGAGTAATTTTTTCATTTTCTTCCTCCATTTTCAACTTTTCTTTTGCTATTGTATCATATTTCGTTTTAAAGCTGCAAGTATCTTTTCATTTTAGTTTTGACTTTTTTTGTATCAAATAGTTTTAACACCTTAGAGAATTCTTTTTAGGTAGAAAGGAGGTATTCCTAATTAACTCACCATTCCATCACTACTTTAAACAAATCGCCATCAATATGAATATCAAATTTTCCTCCTTGCAATTCTGTTAAACTTTTAGCAATCGATAATCCTAATCCACTTCCTTCGGTATATCTAGATTTATCTCCTCTAACAAATCTTTGCATCAATTCTTCACTACTTATATTTAATTTTTCTTTGGATATATTTTTGATACTTACTTTTATTCTACTTCTTTCTTTTTCTA
>CATOLW010000007.1 GCA_951800935.1 uncultured Clostridium sp. | reverse complement strand
ATTGCCTATGTTATAGTAATTGTGATTGTGATGGTTTTGTCACTTACGATTTATACAAATGCAAGTAAAAATAATGAAAAAAATCAGAAAGAGAAAATTTTTGCAGAGGTAAAATTAATAGAAGGTAAAATTGCTAATTTATTGAATTCTATGAATAATATAGAAGCAAGAAATTATAGTGTGATAACAAGTGAACTTTCAAAGGCAACAACAGAAAAGTCGTCGAGTGATAATAGTTCCTCTAAAAGTGGTTCTAGTAGTGGATCTTCTTCAGGAGGACAACAAGCATCTGGTGGAGGAGGACAAGGTTCTTCTGATAGTTCCAGTGGTTCAACAAGTCAAGAAGAAGAGAATCAAGATAACAAAAAGTTTGAGTTAAAGTCAAATGGTGTTTTGACGAATACAGATGAGGTTAATTGGGAAAGTATAAAAAGTGAGGTAGAGGGATTATATACTTCATTACCTGCAATTACGATGGATTTTTATCAATCAAATGTAAACCAAGAGAGTGTTTTGGCATTTAATACACAATATGATAAATTAACAAATGTGGTAAAAGATGAAAAAAAACAAGAAACTTTAACGGAATTAACAAATTTGTATAAATATTTACCAGAATTTCTAAGGAGTTCTGGGCAAGAAGAGTTATATACTACTTTAGTAGAAACAAAATATCATATATTTAATGGATATGCGAAGTTAGAGGGAGAAAATTGGCAAGAAATTTCAAATGATATAAAAAGTGCAATTGATAATTATTCAAAATTATTAACAAGCACAAATGTAGATGCAAGAAAACAATATAATATTAGTAAAGGCTATATTATGCTGAATGAATTGAAAAAAGCTGTAGATTTACAAGATATAACAGTATTTTTAATAAAATATAAAAATTTACTAGAAGAATTTAATAATATATGATAAACTATAAAAATAGATTATTATGCAAGAGCGAACTATTATAAGAAAAGGAGAACAAATGAAATCAAATAAAGAAAAAATGTTAGCAGGCGAATTATATGATGCTAATTATGATAAAAATTTAATGAGAGAACGAATACAAATAAAAGACAAATGTTTTGAATATAATACCTTAAAACCGTCTGCTATAGAAGAAAGAACTAGGCTAATGAAAACAATATTAGGAAAAGCAAAAGGTGATTTTTTCATTGAACAACCATTTGTATGTGATTATGGATATAATATTGAAATTGGAGAGAATTTTTATGCCAATCATAATTTAATTATATTAGATGGGAATAAAGTGAAATTTGGAGATAATGTTTTCATTGCACCAAATTGTGGCTTTTATACAGCTGGGCATCCATTGGATTATGAAATAAGAAATAAAGGATTAGAATATGCAAAACCTATAAAAGTTGGAAATAATGTATGGATTGGTGGAAATGTAGTTGTTTTACCAGGTGTAACAATAGGCGATAATGTTGTGATTGGTGCAGGAAGTATTGTTAATAAAGATATTCCAGCAAATGTAGTAGCAGTAGGAAATCCGTGCAAAGTAATCAAAACAATAGACTAGACTTTTTAAATTTCATTTGGTATAATAGGAAAAGAGTAAATTGAATAGTCGCTGGTAAACCTCCGAAAGGAATTACGAGAGGAAAGTCCGGGCTTCATAGAGCAAAGATGCTAGATAACGTCTAGTGAGGGCGACCTTAAGGAAAGTGCAACAGAAAATAACCGCCTAATATAGGTAAGGGTGAAAAGGCGAGGTAAGAGCTCACCGCCATTATGGTGACATAATGGGCTGTGTAAACCCCATCTGAAGCAACACCTAATTTAGAAGATTAAGCCTGCTCGGCGCCTTCTAATCTGCGTGGCTTGAGGTATATAGCAATATATATCCTAGATAAATGACTATTTTAAAAGACAGAACCCGGCTTACAGATTTACTCTTTTTTTTTTGACAATTTAAGAAAAAAACGATATAATCCACATAAAAGGAGTAAAAGAATGAAAAAAATAGATTTTTTAGCAACCGATGGGGTTACCTTAAATGGAATTATCCATGAAAGTAAGGAAAAGGCAAACAAAATTATTTTAGCCATACATGGGATGACAAGCAATTGTTTAAAAAAAAGAGATGATATCATAGCAACTAAAGCAAATGAAGCGGGAATTGACTACTTTTGCTTTAATAACAGAGGAAGTGAAGTCGTAAGATATATTGAAAAAAAGATAGAAGGAGAAGATGAAGACAAATTAGCAGGAACAGCTTATGAAGATGTCTTAGAGAGCTATGAAGATATTGTAGGAGCTATTTTAAAATTAAAAGAATTAGGTTATCAAGAAATTTATTTACAAGGACATAGCTTAGGATGTACAAAAATAGTATATACTTACAACGAATTAAAAGAAGAAAAAGATGAAATATTAAAAAGTATAAAAGGAATTTTACTACTTTCTTTAGTAGACATTCCTACTACTTTAAAAATTTATTTAGGAGAAAACTTCAATAAATATTTAAAAATAGCAGAAGAACAAGAAACACAAGGAAAACAATTAGAACTAATGCCGAAAGAAGCATTCATCTATCCAATCAGTGGTAAAACATTTTTAAGATATGCTCGAGATAATCAAAAAATTGATTTTGCAAAATTTGGTAAAGACACAAAATTAGAAAAACTAAACAACATCGAAGTTCCGTTACTTATGAGATGGGGAAACGAAAAAGAAATGATTGTACAAAAAGCAGAAGAATTAGTAAATAATGTTACCAACATAATTGCAAATCCCAAAAAAGACATTGCTTATATAGATGGTGCAAATCATAGTTATGACGGAAAAGAAGAGGAATTAGCCAAACAAATTATTACTTTTATAAAGCAGAAGACATAGGAAAAAAGGAGAAAAAGATACCAATGAACCAAGAAAAAGAAATAAGAAAAGTAAGAAAGCAAAATATGAAAATTTATTCATTATATAGAGCTATATCATGTGATTTGATTTTTTATTATGCCATAGAATTTTTATTTTTAACACAAGTAAAAAATATTACAGCTTCCGATGTTGTATTGAGTGGTGCTTTTTATGCTGTTTTTATGATAATTTTTCAAATACCAGCTAGCATTATTATTGATAGAATAGGAACCAGAAGATGTACCATCTTAGCCAATGTATTTAATATTATATTTGTGTTACTAATTATGGGATGTGAAAATATAGGAATGCTAATTTTTGCCCAATTTATCAGTGCTATTTGTTTTTCTCTAAAAGATATTTCTGATAATGCTTTAATTCAATATTCTATTCCTAAAACAACAAAACAAGGAGAAATATTTTCTAAATTAGAAGGAAAAGGTTCAAAAGATTATTATTTATTAAATGCTATTACTTATATTGCATCTGGTTTTTTATATGTTGTAAATCCCTATATTCCTATGATAGGAAGTTTATGTTTTACCATATTGGCTACTTTCATGTCATTAGGATTTAGAGATATTGAGCAAGAAAATTCAGAAAATCAAAGAGAAAAATTAAATATTAACAGTTATATGCAAGATTTATGGCAAGGAGTAAAATTTATTGCTAACTCCCAAAGATTAAGAAGTTTATTTTTATATTCAGGAATTGTATGGGGCATATTTTGTTTAATAGGTACATACCGTTCTAGTTTGTTAGTGGATATTGGAACGCCAGAACAAGTTATCACAATAATTGCTGCTATTTTAAGCCTTTCATCAGCAATTGGTTCGAAAAAACAAATACAATTTCATAAATCTTTTCGCAATAAATCCCTATCTGTTATCTTATTTACAATGACGCTTTCTATTTTAATAGTAGGAATAGCAACAGCTATCAATATTTCATATAGCATAACCTTAGCAATTATTGTAATAGGATTTATTTTAATTGAATTAGTAAAAGGCATGAGTCTTGTATTATTGACAAGATATTTAGGGAATTTTGCTAATGAAAAAATATTAACTCAAATTTATGCAGTAAATGCAATTAGTAAAAATGTTTTCCGAGCAAGTATTAGTTTTTTAGGTTCTTATTTGTTACGGAATAACCAATACAACGAATTGTATGATTATTGTTGGAATTATCTTGCTGATTACAGCTTTAGGACTAGTTAGCTATATGAAAACAAGACTTGGATTACAACCAAAAGAATATGATGAAAATGAAATTTTTAAAGAAGAAAAAATAAAAAGTGCTTGACAAAAAAAGGTTACAGTTGTAAACTATAATTAATCGTTTACAACTGTAACCTTTTTAGGAGGAGATAAGATGATAAATAAAAAATATGAAATAACAGATGCAGAGTTAGAAATTATGAATGTTTTATGGGAAAATAAGCCTTTAACGTTAAAAGAGATAGTAGAGAATCTAAGCCAAAAAGAAGTGAAAAATAAAAGTACCATAAAAACATTATTATACCGATTGGTAGAAAAAGGAAGTGTTATATCCAAAACAACTAGTAACCAAAAGCAAAATACATTTGAACCAGCAATAGCACAAAAACAATATCAAAGAAAAGCCAGTGAAAGCTTTATACAAAAATTATATCATGGAAGCACAAACAAATTATTAGTGAACTTTGTAGAAGAGAAAAAGATATCCAAAAAAGACTTACAAGAATTATTAGACTTAATTGACGAATAAAAATAGGAGGAAAATATGCAAATATTACAAATAGTATTTAGTAATGTTTTATATATGGCAGGAATGGCAACTTTGGTAGCTATTATTATTTTAATTTTAAGAAAAGCTTTTGATAAAAAAATATCACCAAAATGGAAATTTGCTATGTGGGGATTACTGCTTATTAGTCTAATAATACCTTTTCGAATGACATTGTATGCAAAGAATGAAAATTTCTATACCATTAGCACAATAGTTGATCTGTTAGACAAAGTAAGAAACATCTTAGCCATTCACAAATTAGGAAAACTAGTAACAATCATATGGCTAATTGGAATGCTGATGTTATTGCTTTTCTATACCATCAATAGTTTGCGATTGAAAAAGAAAATAGGAAAAGAAGAAATTCGGAGAAGAACGAATTTTAAAATTATTAGAAGAGGCAAAAGAAGAAATTGGAGTCAAAAGAAAAATAAAATTAATCAAACAAAAAGAAAGAATGACACCATGTATTTATGGAACCATCTATCCTAAAATATTACTAACACGGTGAAATATTAGAAAAACCAGAAGAAGTAATAAAACACATTTTAATGCATGAACTAGCACATTACAAAAGAAAAGACACGATAATCAATAAAATTCTTTTGGGGATTACCATTATTTATTGGTTTAATCCAATTGTATGGTTCTGTTTTAAGCAAGTAAGACAAGATATGGAACTAAAAGCAGATGAATTGGTGTTAGGTAAATTACTAAAAGAAAAACAAAAAGAATATGCAAAATCTTTAGTTACGATTTTGCCAATTTCACAAGAAGAAAAAATGACAGCTAAATTATTATATGTAACAGATGGAAAGAAAAACATGGAAAGAAGAATAAAAATGATAAAGTTATCCAAACAATTTAAAGAATATAAAACCTTAATTGGTGTTACAACTCTTGTTTTAACACTATGTCTTGGAATTTTGATTTTTACACAAATAAAACCAAAACAAGAAGAAGTATTTAATAATGTAAAATATTTTGAAACACCAGATAGAATCGTATATAAAGTAAAAGAACAAGACAAATATTATGTGTATACTTCAGTTAAGCAAGATTATGACCAACTATTAAATCAATTGATAAAATGCATTGATGGAGTTGGAGAAGGTACTAAAGTATCACGGAGAAGATATGAAAAAAATAGAACAAGAAGAAAATTATATTGAATTAGATTATGATACTATCAGTAAAAATTATATAATTGCTTATCAAAAAGAAAATTATAATGTAATTAAAAGAACAGATGAAGGTGGAATAGTTGTAAAAAATAATATTAAACAAAAAGAAGAATTAGAAAAATTATTAGAAAAGCAAACAAAAGACAAAGAAGAATGCTATCAAATGACAGATAGCAAAGAGTATAAGGTATTAGAGCCTATTTCCTATGAAGTGCCAAGCTGGTCAAATGAGTTAAAAAAATATGAAACAGGAATTTATAGTGTGAGACTGGGAAATAAGCAAGCTTGGGAAAAATTTAGAGAAAATAACCAAATTACAATTCCAGAAGAAATCACAGAAGAACAATTTCAAAAGACGAATGTAATGGTGGCCATAACAAAGTACCAAATAGAAAGAATGGAAACAAGAATCGGTGGAGCAACGCTTTATTTTACAGGAGCAGAAGAAACGAATAAGTATTATATCAATGTATATTGTATGAGTAAGGCAATTAATAGTAATTGTATTTATCGAAATTTTGATGGAATAAAAGAAGAAATAGAAGCAACAGTAGAAGAACCAAAAACAATAACTAAAGTAACCAATGAACTAACACGGAACAAACAACTCTAACAAACAAGATAATGAGTCAGAAACACAAGTAAAAGAAGTTGATACTACCATTCGAATTTCCAAAGAAACAGCAATGAATACAGCAGTAAGCGAAGCTAAAAAAGCGAAATATCAATATCAACCTTGGGTTTCTGATTTTGCTATGCCAACAGCTGAGCTATTAACAGAACTTGACCAAATCCATTCACTCTATTATTGGGAAAAAGAGTGGGAAGTAAAAGGTGCTTATCAAGGTCAGCCTATGTATTGTGTGAGATTACAAGATAATAATGACCCTTTAACATCTTTATTTATCTATGTAGATGCTACGAATGGTAATATCCTAGGAGCAGGAAAAGTGAGTGATTAATATGAAAAAAGAAAAATGGCTCATGCCTTTTGTAACAATAATTTTATTTTGTGTATGCTTGGGATTTTTAACAAAGCCAATTGTAAATCAAGTCAACAAAGCAAGAAAGCAAAGTAAAGAAAATGAAATTGAAGAAGAAATGAATTTAGCCTATGATAGAAATCGTCAATGGGAGCAAAATACTTCCAAAATAAAAGATATACAAACAGGAACAACTTATACTAGTGTATTAAAAGAAGATGGAACAGTTTGGATTGCAGGAAAAAACAAAAGTTATACTGGTGATTACACTTATGAAGGGATTCAAAGAAATGAATGGACCAAAATGAGGCTAGAAGATATCAAACAAATAGCAGTAGGAGATAATTTTGCTTTGGCATTAAATTATGAAGGAGAAGTATATTCATGGGGATCAAATCGATTTTCACAATTAGGTAGAGATACTAATTCTAGTAAACCAAATCAAATTCCTAAGAAATTAGATATCCAAAACATTGAAAAAATCTATGCATTCGGTGAGCAAGCAGCAGCGCTAGCTTATGACAAAACAGCCTATTATTGGGGATATGCAACAAAAGATTATCCTACGAAAAAAGCAAAAAAGTTTGAAAAAGAAAAGGTAGACGAAATTTATTTAGTACAGCATCAGTATTACTTCAAAACCACAACAGATGAAATATATGGACTAGGATATGAGTTTGATGGTGTTACAACACAGCAAAATGGGTGGGCAATTGAACCAGTGAAAGTCAACATTAATAACGTAGATAAAATAACGTCTTATGAAGGCTATGAAGGAAATAGTGGAACAAGTCAAAAATATGTGATTAAAAATGATGGTACAGCATGGTTATTAAACACAATGGAAACAACCTTAGAAACGAAAATAGAAAATATAAAAAATATAAAAAATATATATCCTTATCAAAGCACAGAAGGTAGTAGCTATTTAGTCTTAGATAAGCAGGGAAATTTACAGATACAAGGGAATGTAATACAACAGGTAAGAGATGTAAAAGTAAATGAAAGAGTGGTAATTATTCAAAAACAAGATGGAACTTTGTGGAATTTTGGAGAATCCATTGAATTTATGAAATATGGAATGTCAGGAGGAATCCCATACTATTCAATACCAAAACAAATTTTAATTAATGAAGTAGAGTTATTTTCAATTAGTAATAACTTTATGTTGGTAGTAGATAAAAGCAATCAATTATATCGTCATGGGCATAATACAGAAGGACAATTAGGAGCAGGAGAAGAAAAAGATTGTAGAGATTTAGAATTGGAGTAAGATATGTTAATAATAGGAACAATTATATTTTTATTAGTCTATGTGTTAGCACATAGAAATTTAAAATCATTTCATCTAGTTAGTAAGATTGTAATTGTGCTAAGTTTATTTATAATAATAATACTTTTGCAAAGTTTTTTGATTTTTTATTTATTAGGGAATAATCCAAATTTAGAAGAAGTAGGAAAAGCAATTATAGGTTTAATTATTGTTGTTCCCATATTTATTGGCACAGTAGAAATAATTAGTATTCCAATCATAACAGCTTTAATAGAACGTTATCGTACCAATAAAATAACAAAACTTAAATTTATTATTTATAGTTTAGTTTTGATTTTAGTTATATACATAATGAATATTATAATTTGGGTATAAGGAGAAAAAAATGAAAAAGAAAATCATAACAATCACAGTAATTTTAATTAACATTTTAGTAATTACACTAACAGCTCTAATTGTATTTTTTAGATATACCAATCAGGAAAAAGAAACAGTTAAGAGTCAAACAGTTTTTCAAGAAGAGGCTAATCAAGAAAAAGTAGAAAGAAAAACAGCAATAGATGGCATTATAAATAAAATAGAAGGAAATACTTTTTGGATTCAAGACAAAAAACAAGGCTTACAAAAAGTAACAATAAAAGACGAAAAAATCATAAATGACAGAACAGAAGAAGAAATGGAAATAGAAAAAATTCGGGGAGCAGGACAAAATGCAAATTAGTAATGTGATTCAAACAGAAGAAGAGTTCATTTTAACAAAAGAAAGCAATATTCGAGTAATAAGAAATATAAAAGGGGAAGAACTAAAAAAAGAATTTCTAGAAGCCAAAGAAGTAGCAATGTCAATTGAAAACTTAAAACAAAAAGGAAACGATATTATCTTAAGCGGAAAAATAACAGATTATTATAGCGAATATGAACAAGAAACTTTTGAAGTTCAAGTTATAGTTGATAAAGATACACAAATTTTTTCAGACACGAAAAATCAATTAGAAGAATTACAAAAAATGAAAGAAGTAGCCAATACTATTTTTGTGACTTTTCGAGAAACAGAAAAGCAACAAGGAAAATTAGTAGCCGAAAATATAGAAGCAATGGGGTGTTAATAGGATAGATTTGAAGAAACAAAGATAGAGAACTTGGGAGGAATTTGATTAGGTAGATTACAAAAAAGTGCAGTTGGTCGAAAACGCCACTGCACTTTTTCGTAGAACTTCTAAAAATTTATGCCTATGAAAATTTTTCTCTTGTAGCTTTTAGAAGGCATAAATTTTTAGACAATAAACATTGACATTGTATAATTTTAATATTTTGATGAAATAGTAGTTTTATAAAGATGTATATGGTATAATCTAAGCAATAACTAGTATTTGTAGGGAGGATTTTATAATGAAATACATAAAAATACTGTTGAAAATATTATTATTTGTACTTCTAGTGATGATAATTATAAGCTTTGTAGTTGAAGATGTAGTTGTAAATACTTTTTCACAAGAAATAATTTCGAAAAGAGTATCAGGATATTTATTAGATGAAATTGTTTATGATGTTGATATAAATAAATTAGAGGTAATAGAGGGTAATATTAGAAATAGTGAAAGTACAAAGAAAATTACATCTAAATTTATAAATACATTAATAGAAAATATTATCAATGATGGAAACACTAAAATAAATATAGAAAATGAAATAGATATATTAATATCTAAATATATACCTAATGAAGTTTCGAATGAAAAGCTACAAAATATGAAAAGAAATGCAATAGAACAAATTACTAATACAGAAGAAAGATTGCAAAATAATTTATTATATAGTTTTGGGAATAATTATTTAATAATTTTAAAAATATATAATGTGATTACCAATATTTATTTTAGAGTAATTATAGCAATTTTATGTGTTCTAACTATAGTAACATTATATGCATTGGAAAAACATAGAACATTAAAATCGATAAGGAATATTAGTATAATAATTACGATAGTCATGTTTATAATATTTGTACTCATTAAGGTATTATCTAATTTTATAGACCAAAAATTTGCTGGTGGTTGGTTGCAAGATATAAATACAAGAGCGATAATCGTATCGATTGCAACAGGATGTATAATTAGTATTATATTAATATTAATAAATAAAAATGTAAAAATAGAAACAAAAAATTAGATAAAAAGAAAGCTAACTATAGACTTTTTCGTTTTTTTCAGATATAATAGAACGGAAAAGAGGAATAAAAATGGAAAAAGAAAAGGCATTCAATCAAACAATCTATAAATTTACAGAAAAAATAGAAATAATACAAACGATTACAATAGGACTAATCGCTTTTTTAGTCCCAACTTTTTTAGCACAGCTAATAAAAGCTATATTTGGGACACAAAGTGTAATAACAACGAATTCACAAATTATAGTTGGATCAATTGTAAATACAGCATTAGTTATTTCAGCAATTAATCTTAAAGGATGGAAAAAAATAATAGGAGTTATAACAATGCCAAGTATTTCAACTATAGTAAGTGGTTATGTATTTGGTACAGCATCTACTTATATGGTATATATGATACCAGCCATCTGGTTAGGAAACTTTGCTCTTATTTATGCTTATAAAGTTATCTTACTAGAAAAAAACAAAAACTATTTTCTAGCAGGAATACTAGGAGTAATAGCAAAAGTATTGGTGATTTTTGGATGTTTTGCATTATTAAGAGTATTTGGAATTTTTCCAGATAAATTGATTAACAATTTACAAACAGCTATGGGAATGACACAATTAATAACTGCTTGTATCGGAACGATAATAGCCTTTGCTATTTATGAAATAGAAAAAAGAAAATTAACAAAAGAGAGTTAGGAAGGAAATGTGAATTTTTGGAGGTTACATCAACATGTATGAAAGAAGTGCTATTGTTTTAGAAAGATATATGGAAAAAATTCTAAAACTTAACAAAGAATATAATCTAAAGAGAAACAACGAAAATTATGGTGAGCTAATCAACGAAATTGAAAACTATCAAACCGTAACAGAAAAAGAATTAGAAGTCATACAAGAATTTGACGATACTGCAAAAGAGATAGAAAATTTGCAACAAGAACAAGAAAAAATATACAAAGACAATAAAAAATTAGAAGACGACAGAGCACAATTATTTACAGAACTAGGAGAAGATGCTCAAGTACTAGAAATAAAACTAAAAAAGATAGAAGGAACTTTAGATAAAAACAATGAAAAATTAAAAGAAATTAGAGCAGAATTTGTAAAATACTTAACCGATTTTTCAAAAAAGCAAAAAAACAGAAATAAATGTGAAAAAGCTAGAAGAATTGGAGAAGCAAATCATATTAATTACATCGAAAGAATGCATGCAGAATTTGATGAAATTGATGTAAAAGATATTGTAGCCCTAAAAGACTTTATCAATTTTGAAAAAGAGCAAGTAAAACAAGAAGCTTTAGGAATTATGATAAAAAACGGAAAAAGTGAAAGAGTAGCTTTCAATCAAGAAGTTTTAAAAAGAGCAATAAAAGCTAGAATTAGTATTGCAGAAAAAGAAGCAGAATGTTATATTTTAGTTTACGAAAAAATGAAAAAAATATTAGCAGAACCAGATAGTGAAGTAATAAGACTAAATAAATATAAAAAAACATTAAGAGATACAAGTGTTAAACTAGCCTTTTTAAATGCAGAACGAGAATACATAGTAGGATTTTTGGACTATGAAAGAATGACAGCAATTAGTGGAACAAAAGCTCATAAAAAAATGATGATGGAGGCTTGTAACAACTTCGAATTAGATATGATGCAAATTGCTAAACTATATGAACTTATTATGAGAGAAACTACAAATCGTTCTACCAAAAAAGGATATAATCAGCTATACAATAAAAATTATCTAAAAAACATCGAAGACAAAGAAAAGAACTTTGAAAAAGAAGTAAACAATGTCAATATTAGTATGGGAACAGTTATCAACTCAAACTATTGGAGAATAGAAGGGATTAAAAATATATACAATGTATTCCAAGAAGAAGTATCTGAAAAGTTTAATAAAGACTTGTCCGAATATAAAATAGAAGAACCAGATGAAATAGAAGAATTGGCTAGAGTACAAAATTATCAAAAAGAAATGAAAAAGGAAAGAAAACAACCAGAAAAGATAGAAGAAAAAGAAAATACTTATAAGCAATTTGAATATGACCAATATGGAAAATATGGTGAAACAGACTATGACGAAGAAGACGATGAAAATGATTACAAAGAATATGAAGATAAGAAAGAAGAAGTAATTGATAATCATCAAGAATACCAATACAATATAGATGATTACAGTTTTGATGAAGAAGATGATGATGATTACAATGAAGAATATGATAATGAATATGATGAAGAAGATTACGATGAAGACTATGAAGAAGACAATGATTTTAACAACTATGCTATGAACTACGATGAGGACGAAGAGGAAGAAGACAAGGAAGAAAACTACGAAATGAATTATGATGATGACGAAGAAGATTATGAAGATGATTATAGTGAAGACGAATATGAAGATGAAGATGACTATGAGGAAGATTATGAAGACGAATATGAAGATGACGAAGAAGATGAGGATTACAAAGCTTATAATCACAAGTCATACAACTTCAGAAAAAGAACAACTTATCTGGAAGATGACGACGATGATGAAGAAGAATATGAAAATATTTACGAATACAATTATGATGACGATGAAGAACAATACAGAAAACAAAAGCTACAAAGCAAAACAGTTATCTCTTTTGACGATGAAGAAAGCATTGATATGTTAATTGCAAATAGTAGAAAAAAATCAAGCAATCGAAGAAACAATAACAAAGGACTATTTAATAAATTATTTAAAAAGTAATAAAAGGGGCAATTGAGAAAGTTCTTAATTGCTCCTTCAAAAATTAAAAACGAGGAGGAAGATATAAATGTTAAAATTACAAAAAATAACGAAAGACTATTTATCAGGTAATACAGCAGTAAAAGCATTAAAAGGAATTGATATTGAATTTAGAAAAAACGAATTTGTATCGATTTTAGGACAAAGTGGATGTGGAAAAACAACATTACTAAATATTATAGGAGGGCTTGATAGATACACTTCAGGAGACTTGATTATTAATCGGAAAATCCACCAAAAAATTTAAAAATAAAGAATGGGATGCTTACCGCAACTATTCGATTGGATTTGTATTTCAAAGTTATAATTTAATACTACATCAATCTATTCTTTCTAATGTAGAGTTAGCTTTAACTATTTCAGGAGTATCAAAAAAAGAAAGAAAACAAAGAGCCATAAAAGCATTAGAAGACGTAGGATTAGGAGAGCAAATTCATAAAAAACCAAACCAATTATCTGGAGGACAAATGCAAAGAGTAGCAATTGCCAGAGCTTTGGTTAATAATCCAGATATTATTTTAGCAGATGAACCAACACGGAGCACTAGATACTAAAACTAGTGTACAAATTATGGAAATTCTAAAAGAAATTGCCAAAGAAAAACTAATTATCATGGTAACCCATAATCCAGAATTAGCTGAAAAATATTCTACTAGAATTGTAAAAATACTAGATGGAGTAATTACAGATGATTCTAAACCATTTACCAAAGAAGAGAAAGAAAAAGAAAAAAACAAGGCCAAAACAGGTAGAACCTCTATGAAATTCTTTACCGCCTTACGACTAAGTTTAAACAACCTAATGACCAAAAAAGGAAGAACCCTACTTACCTCATTTGCAGGAAGTATTGGGATTATCGGAATTGCTCTTATTTTAGCCATTTCAACTGGTGTACAAAATTATATTAATAAAGTAGAAGAAGATACTCTTTCTTCTTATCCTATTACAATAGAAGAATCTACTATTGACATGTCAAGTATGATGGAAAGTATGATGGGAAACGTAGAGAAAAACGAAAACCAAGAAGAAGGAAAAGTATATTCGGCAGACATTATGAATGACATGATAACCACCCTTTCTAACAAAAAAGAAAATAATAATTTAGCAGAATTAAAGAAATATTTAGAAGAAGGAAACAATGAAATAAACAAAAATAGTAACAGTATAGAATATGGATATAACTTAAAAATTAATCTGTATAAAGAAAACACAGAAGATGGGATCGTCAAAGTAAATCCAAGTACTGTTATGAATGCCTTTGGTATGGGTGAAATGATAGAAGCTTCAAATAACTCATCTATGGCATCTATGTTTGGAAGTTCTATGATGACCAATACAGATATTTGGATTGAAATGTTAGATAATCAAGATTTATTAGAATCTCAATTTGATTTAGTAAAAGGAACTTGGCCAAAAGACTATAATGAAGTAGTATTAATTTTAAAAGAAGATGGAAGAATTGATGATTATACTTTGTATTCTTTAGGATTGAAAAATCAAGAAGAATTAAAAGATAAATGGAAAGCAGTAGAAAATGGAGAAAAATTAGAAGAAAATCAAGAAGAAATTTCTTATACTTATGATGAGTTGCTAAATCTATCTTTCAAATTATTACTAAATACAGATTACTACCAAAAAGAAAATGAATTATGGCTTAATCAAGAAGATAATGAAGATTACATGAAAGAAAAAATAGCACAAGCAGAAAGTATTAAAATAGTAGGAATTATTAAACAAAATGAAGAAAGTGTTGCAGCAACTGCAGTAACAAGTGGAATTGGTTATACGAAAAAACTAAAAGAATATGTTATAAACCAATCAAATGAAGCTGAGATTGTGAAAGAACAAAAAAATAACCAAGACACAAATGTATTTTCAGGACTAAAATTTCCAACAGAGGAAGAAAAAGAAAATTACAGTATGGCAAATTTGAGCAATGAACAAAGAATGGCAATGAGTAGATTAAGTAGCGAAGAAATTGCAAAAATGATGGAAACTTATACAGCAAACAAAGATGCTAGTTATGAAAAGAACTTAGAAAAATTAGCAGCCATTGATTTAGAAAAACCTACTTCTATTAATATCTATCCAAAAAACTTTGAGGCAAAAGATAAAATAGCAGATGCTATAGAAAGCTATAACCAAAAACAAAGAGAAGAAGGAAAAGAAGAAAACGTTATCAATTATACAGACATGGTAGGAATCATGATGAAATCTGTTAGTCAAATCATTGATACCATTAGATATGTATTAATTGCTTTTGTTGCTATTTCTTTAATCGTATCTTCTATTATGATAGGAATTATAACTTATATATCTGTACTAGAAAGAACAAAGGAAATTGGTATTTTAAGAGCAATAGGAGCTTCT
>CATOLW010000006.1 GCA_951800935.1 uncultured Clostridium sp. | reverse complement strand
CAGGTATTTCTAATTGATTAGGATAAGACTTAAAAAAAGACAACATATAATCAAGCAAAGTATTTTTTCTAACAGTAGTATCAGAAAATAAATTATATTCAGCAAATTTTCCTTCTCCGTGAAGTGATTTCTATTTTACCAAGTAAATCACCTTGCTTAACAGGTGCTTGCAAATTTAAATCAATCAATATATTAGCCTTTATTGTAGAAAGCAAATCTTTTTTAATAGGAATTTTAGGATTTTCTTTCAAACAATCATCTATTTTAATAGACAGAAAATTAGAAGTACCCTTTTCGATTGAAAAGAGATCTCTATTTTGATCTTGCCAATCATTTAGATAATGAACAGCAAAAGATTCTATATTAAAATATTCATAAGCTTTAAAACTATATTCAATTAGTTTAATACTATCTTTGGTTCGAAAACTTTTAGTATCAGCACCCAAAACAACACAAATAATATCCATATTATCTCTTTTACAGGCAGTTACTAAGCAACGGTTCGCACCATTTGTGAAACCAGTTTTTATTCCATAAACACCATTTAAATTTCCTAATAATTCATTTGTATTAGAGAGTGTTTTAGGATAACCATTAATCGTAACTGTATAATTTTTAGTTCCAACAATTTTCAAAAAATCAGAATTTTTCAAAGCATAATTAGAAAGAAGAGCCAGTTCATAAGCTGTGGTATAGTGTTCGTCAGAATCTAGTCCATGAGGGGATTCAAAGTGAGAATTTACAAGTCCTAATTCTTGTGCTTTCGCATTCATTAAATTAGAAAAATTTTCTACACTACCACTAACACTTTCAGCTAGACAAACAGCAGCGTCATTTCCAGAACATAGCATTAAACCATATAATAAATCACGAATAGTAATTTTATCACCTGTTTTCAAACCTAGTCTAGATCCACCTGTGTTAGCAGCCTTTTTAGAAGCTTCTACTGTTGTGTCGAAAGAAGAATTTTCAATGACAACAATGGCTGTCATTATCTTAGTAGTAGAAGCCATTTTTACTTTATTTTTTTCATTTTTACCATATAAAATTATGCCAGAAGCTCTATCTAATACAACACAAGAACGAGAATTAACATTAGGAGGAACATTCTCTAAATTAGTAGATGCTTCTATTTCAGCAGCAACATCAATAGTTTCATTTTCTAATTCATCACCAAAGGATAAGGTACCTATTTGTACCACAAAAAGAAATATAATTAATATTTTATACAGATATTTTTTCATAATTCACCTCTTATTTAATCATATAAAAAAATAAATTTTTTATGATAAAAACGAAAAAAATCGTAAATTACTACGGACAAAAGAAAAATTCAAATTAATTAACGTAAAATATTGATTTTATTGTTAAAATGTAATATAATTGTAATGTAGGTACTTGTCTAAAAAGCTTAAGAGTGAAACAAACCTTCCGTAAGAACAAAAAGAGAGGAAGAAAAAGCCAATAAAAGAGACAAAAAAAAGCCTATTGACTTAACAGCAAAAAAGAGTAAAATAAGAGATAAAGGAAGAAATTTATAAATCAAAGGAGAGAAAAAAATGAACTTGAAAAAAATGTTAATGAGTTTAATACTTGCCATGGTACTACTAGTAACTGTAATGGCACAAGGATTAGTATATGCTACAGTGTTACCAACAGGAAAAGAAGTATACATGGGAATCATAGAATTGATGGAAAACAATACACCACATATGGGATATGCTATCAATAGACCAGGAGATGAAAATGCTTCAAAAATATGGAATATTATAAGATACCAATCAGCAACTAGTGCAGGGTATGAAAATCCAAACTTATATTGCTTAAAAGCAGGAGTTGGGTTTACTACACTAGATGAAGATGGAACTCTTAAAAAATCACCATATAATGTTTATTATAATATGAAGACAGAAAGAAGCCAAATTAGAAATCAAAATGATATATTAAAGGCATTAGTAGAAGGAAACATTACAGAAAATGGAAAGACAATTAGTCAATACAATGCTGTTTTAGCTGTTTTAGATATGTTATATTTACCAGGAGAATCAACAGCAGCTGAAAAAACAGAATTAATTAACACAATTATTAATTGTGCAAAATTTGATAGCAATTATGCAGAGTATAATGGTGCTGTTGAATTAATGACTGCTTATCCATTAACAGACAACGATATCAATGCAGTACAACAAGCTGTTATTTGGTATTTCACAAATTATTACAAAGCAAGTTCTTCTGGTAGTCATTATACAGAAACTACTCAGCATGATATGAAATATGACAAAACAGCAGATAAATCATGGCTTAACTATACTTTAAATAAAACAGATTATGAACCACTAACAAATTATACACCAAATGGTAATCGTCCACAATATGATGCAGGACAAGCTAGAAGTTATCAAGCAGAAATATTATACAATTATATGATTCGTACAGCAAAACAAAAAGCAAACCAATATGAAAATATAAGCTCAGTAGCAGGTTCACCAATTAGAATTGATACCAATACTTTAAAAAGTGAAACTTCAGGAAATAATCGAACTGTAGGACCAATTCACATGACACAATTAAACACAAATTCTTATACACTTGATTTTATAGTAAAAAATAATGGAACAGCCATTACCAATTACCAACTATTAGATGAAAACAAAAAAGTAGTAGTAAAAGGAACAACAGTAAAAGATTTAGTAGGAAAGAATTTCTATTTATCAATTCCAAAAGAGCAAACCACTAATTTAACAGTTGATATTAATGTTAATTATAGCGATAGAACGATGAAACTATGGGCATCTACTAAAAATAATCAAGAACAACCATTAGCAGAAGTAAATAAAACTAATAAAACAGAATCAAAGACATTAGTTTTAGAAGAAGAAAAACCATTTGACTTAGCATTAAGAAAATACATAACAAAAATAAATGGAACAGAATTAACAAGTAACAATATAAGAATTCCAAATATTGATGAAAATGCCTTAACAAGTGGAACAACAGCAACGTACAAACACAAAAAAGACCCAGTAACCATTAGTCAAAATGATGTTGTTACTTACAAAATGACAATCTATAATGAAGGACAACAGGCAGGAAGAGCAACAAAAGTAGTAGATCAATTACCAACAGGATTACAATTTGAAAGAATAGTAAGTGGAAACTTTGAATTAGATTCTTATAATCAAACAACAAATACATTAAATTTAAAGAGAAAATCCGGAAATACTACTAATTTACCAGCCTATACAGCAGGAAATTTAGTAAATAATGGTAGAGGTAGTGAAACCATAGAAATTGAATGTAAAGTAGTAGCAAAGCCAGACACAACCAATAGTAAGATTTTAACCAATGTAGCATGGATTGCAGAAGAAATTGATGAAAATGGAACGATTATTACAACAGAAGTTGGAAAAGATAGAGATTCAGAACCAGCTAACAAACCAAATGTTAATAAAGACAATATGCAAGATTATAAAGGAAAAGACAGTAACAAATCAAACTTAGCAGATTCAAACTACTTCTATGAAGGACAACAAGATGATGATGACTTTGAAAAATTAGTATTATTACCAGAAGCATTTGACTTAAAATTAATCAAACGTATCACAGCAGTAAATGATAAAAATGTGCCAGAAAGAATCGAAAGTATTGATGCAAGCAAATTAAATACTTTAGATACAGCAGGAAACATGATAACAACAGCAGACTATCAATTAAATAAAGAGCCAGTAGCGGTTAAAAAAGGAGACATAGTAACTTATACCTTTAGAATTTATAATGAAGGAACTATCGATGGTTATGCACAAGAAATATCGGAAGATGTGCCAGAAGGATTACAATTCTTATGGTCTGAAAAAGAAGGAGAAGAACTAAAAGCAGATACTACCTTAACAGATGCTGAAAAAGCAGCTATTGAATTTAACCAAAATTATTTATGGGGTAACTTCAAATATGATGAAAATAGAGAAAAAATAATTGAAATTTCATCTGACTATTTAGCAAAAGAAAATGAAGCAACTGTAGGAGGAAACCTAATTAAAGCATTTGGTAGAAATGATGGAACCAAAACAGAAAAAGACCTTTCTTACAAGGAATTAGCAGTAAGATTCAAAGTTATTTCTGACAATGTAACAGGAACCATCATTAAAAACGAAGCAGCTATTACAGAAGACTGTGACAAAAATGAAGATCCAGTAGATGATAGAGATTCTGATCCAAAAGATTGGAAAGAGCATCCAGACCACGAAGATGATGAAGACCATGACTATATCATATTACAATCATTTGATTTAGCACTAAGAAAATTTATCATAGCAGTAAGTGATGATACAACCATTGAAAATGATGAATACTTAAAAAATCAAGATGGTTCTTATAAAAGAGCGCCAGTTGTAGATACTTCTAAGTTAAACACATTAAATGAAAATGGAACAATGATAACAACAGCAACTTACAATCATACCAAAGAGCCAGTATTAGTTAGACCAAATGATATCGTAGTTTATATGTTAAGAGTATATAATGAAGGGGACATCAGTGGTTATGCAGCAGAAATTAAAGATCATTTACCACCATACTTAGAATTTGTAGAAGGTGAATTCAATGAAAAATATGGATGGGAAATTTCAGAAGATGGAAGAACTGCTACTACAAAATATTTAGATAATGCATTAATTAACCATGCAAAAACAGATGAAAATGGAAAAATTGTATTATCTTATAAAGAAGTTCCAATCATGTGTAAAGTAAAAGAAAATGCAAAAACAAGTGAAAACATCACAAATATAGCAGATATTACAAAATATTTAGATGAAAATAAACAACCAACTACTGACAGAGATTCACAAGAAAACAACGTACAACTTCCAGAAGATAAAGACTTACCAGGCTACAAAGGAAATGAAACAGGAAGTTATGTACCAGGACAACAAGATGATGATGACTTTGAAAAAGTAATTGTAAAAATATTTGATTTAGCATTAAGAAAATGGGTAACACAAGCAATTGTTATCGAAAATGGTGGGCAAACAGTAACACAAACAGGACATGATCCATGGGATGACCCAGAAGCAGTTGTAAAAGTAGAATTACATAGAAAGAAAATTAACCAAGTAACTGTTAAATTTAAATATTCAATCCGTGTTTATAATCAAGGGGAAATAGCAGGATATGCAAAAGAAGTAACAGATTATATTCCAGAAGGATTAAAATTTATTGCAGAAGACAACCCAGGATGGACAGATGAAGGAAATAATGTAATTTCTACAAGACTATTAGAAAATACTTTATTACAACCAGGAGAATATGCAGATGTAGAAGTTTTACTTACTTGGATTAACAACGAAAATAACATGGGAGTTATGATAAATACTGCAGAAATATCAGAAGATTATAACGAATATGATGTACCAGATATAGATTCAACACCAGATAACCAAAAGCCAGGAGAAGACGATATTGATGATGCACCAGTTATGTTATCACTTACAACAGGTCAAGTAAGAATTTACTTTACATTAGGATTTGTTATGCTAATAACAATTGCAGGAGGAGTAGTCTTAATTAAGAAATTTGTATTATAAAACATAGTGAAATAATAAAAAAATGCAGATGGTAGAGCATACCACTGCATTTTTTATCGATAAAAAGATTAGAAATATTTACTTTTTGTAAATTGATAACATAATCAAAAAAGCAGTTAGTAGTATTTTTGCTACGAGATACAAGTTAAATAGTATAACGAAAAGGAAAATTAAAGTTAGCTAACCCATCTCCCATTTGTTTAAAAGCAAATGGGGGAATTTCTATATTTAAATATTCTTTTGTATTGCAAAATAAAATAAAGTATAGTAAAATAAGGATAGTTAATCAAAAAGAGGTAAATTTAAATGAAACAAGATATCATAGAACTATCCAAGCAAGTTGAAAAAGAAATACAACCTGTGATAGAAAAAATAAATAAAATCTGTGAAAGCAACAGCCAAAAAGTATTGCAAGCCTTTCAAAAATGCAAACTACAAGAAACACATCTAAATGCATCAACTGGCTATGGGATTGATGAACCAGGAAGAAATAAAATTGAAGAAATATATAGCCAAATATTTAAAGCAGAAGACAGCTTGGTAAGAGCACAATTAATATCAGGAACTCATGCGTTAGCAGTTACATTATCTGCCTTATTAAGACCAAAAGACATCATGCTTAGCATAACAGGAGAACCATATGACACACTGCAAACAGTCATTGGAATCGGAAAAGAATCCAGTCAAAGTTCCTTAAAATCATTTGACATTCATTACGAGCAAATTGACTTAGTAGAAAATGAGTTTGACATTTCCAAAATCCAAGAAAGACTAAAAAAGCAAGATATCAAATTAGTAGAAATTCAAAGATCAAGAGGATATTCAACAAGAAAAAGTTTAAGCATTAAAAAAATAGAAAGAGCAATAAAAGCCATTCGAGAAGTAAACAAAAAAGTTATTATTATGGTGGATAATTGTTATGGAGAATTTGTAGAAGACAAAGAACCTATTGAAGTGGGAGCAGATATTGCCGTTCGGATCTTTAATGAAAAATTTAGGAGCAGGTATTGCCACTTCAGGAGCCTATATAGTAGGAAAAAAAGAACTAATTAACTTGTGTGCAGAAAGATTAACTTCACCAGGAATAGGGAAAGAAATAGGACCATCCCTAAATCAAAATCCATTATTTATAAAAGGATTATTTTTTGCACCTAGTGTAGTAGCAAGTAGCTTAAAAACGGCTGTTTTTGCAAGCTGTATACTAGAAAAATTAGGATATTTGGTAGAACCAAAATATAAGGAAGAAAGAGCAGATATTGTACAAACTATCCAGTTAGGAAACGAAGAAGACTTAATCAAATTTTGCCAAGGAATCCAAATGGGTTCGCCAATTGATTCAGATGTTATTCCTTATCCAGGAGACATGGGAGGATATGAAGACAAAGTAATTATGGCAGCAGGAACCTTTACACAAGGTTCAACCATAGAACTTAGTTGTGATGGACCAATTCGTAAACCATATATCGCCTATATGCAAGGTGGACTTACATATGAATATGGAAAATTGGGTATATTAAAAGCAATCGAACATATGAAGAAGTAAAAGAAGGGAGAAAGAAGATGTTAGTAGTAAGTATTTTATTAATTTTAATCATTTTAGTAATTACTATATTAATTTTAGGAGGAAGTTCACAAAGAAGAGCGAATAAAAGAATTGAAAAAGAAAAGAAAGAAGCAATAAAAAGTGCTAAAAAGGAAATGAGACATAAAAAAAGAGAAACAAGAAATACACAAAATCAATATGTTGATATTTTAAATGATGAAGAAGAGGAAATAGAAGAAGCAGAAGAGTTCGAAAACCATAATGAAGAGATAGATCTATATTCGGACTTAAAACCACTATTAGAGGAAGAACCAGAAGAAGTGGAAGAAACAGAAGAATTAAATTCAGATTCAGATATACAATTTTTATTCGACGAAGCAGAAGAAGATGACAAAGAAGACGAGGTAGAGGAAGTAGAAGAGTTAGAAGAAGAGGAAGAAATAGACCCATATTTAGATCTAAAACCAAACTCAGAAGAATTAGAAGATTTAAATGATGAAAGTGATAAAGAAGTAGAACAAGAATCTGATATAGAATTTTTAGATGATACATTAGAAAGATACATTAAACAAGCACAAGAAGATGACATTGGTTATTTAAATGGAGATGATCCAGAAGAAGAGGAAGAAGAAAAAGATCCATTTGCTATATTAGCTGAAATGGAAGAAAAAGAAAAAAAAGCAAAAAAGAAAACAACAACCAAGAAAACGCCAACGAAAAAGACAACAACAAAGAAAACAACAACAACAAAAAAAGAACCAACAAAAAAGAAAGCAAGTACAACAAAGAAATCAACAACAACCAAAAAAACAACCACTAAAAAATCAACAACTAAGAAGAAAGAAGATAAATAAATGAAAGTAATTGTAATTGGCGGTGGTCCAAGTCGGAATGATGGCAGCAATTTGTGCCAAACAAAATGGACACGAAGTGATTTTATTAGAAAAGATGAAATCATTAGGAAGAAAATTATTAATAACAGGAAAAGGAAGATGTAATATTACATCTTCTTTAGATATAGATGAATTTATTAAAAATACACCAGGCAACGGAAAATTTTTATATAGTTGCTATCAAAACTATAACAATGAAGATATTATCAATTTTTTAAAAGAACAAGGTTTGGAAGTAAAAGAAGAAAGAGGAAATCGAATTTTTCCTATAACAGACAAATCAGAGGATGTGCTACATTGCTTTACAAAAAAGTTAAAAGAATTAAGAATAGAAATAAGATATGAAACAGAAGTAACACAAATATTAATAAAACAGGAAGAAGACAAGAAAAAGGTAGTAGGGGTTAAAACCAATCATGGAATTTTAGAAGCAGATAAAATTATTCTAGCAACGGGAGGAAAAAGTTATCCATTAACAGGCTCAACAGGAGATGGTTACCAACTAGCAAAAAAATTGGGACATACGATAACCAAGATCAAACCTTCTTTAGTACCATTAGAAACATATGATAAAGAAATTTGTAAACAATTACAAGGATTAAGTCTAAGAAATGTAGCAATGAAATTAGTAGACAAGGAAAAGAAAAAAGAAATTTATAAAGACTTTGGAGAAATGCTATTTACTCATTTTGGTGTTTCAGGACCTACTATTTTAAGTTCATCTGCTCATCTGGTTAGATATAAGCAAATTGACGAAAGGATGAAACAACACAAAATAATATTAAGTATTGACTTTAAACCAGCTTTATCAGACGAAAAATTAGAAGAAAGAATTTTAAGAGACTTTGGAGCTATTGCTAACAAACAATTCAAAAATAGTTTAGACCAACTATTGCCACAAAAAATGATACCAGTAATTATAGAAAAAAGTAGTATTGATAGTAAAAAGGTAATCAATAGTATTACCAAAGAAGAAAGAAAAAGCTTAGTAAAGTTGTTAAAGAATTTTACGATCGCAATAAAAGGTTTTAGACCAATTGAAGAAGCTATCATTACAAGTGGTGGTATTAGTACGAAGGAAATTAACCCTAAAACAATGGAATCTAAATTAATAAGTGGTCTATATTTTGCAGGCGAAATCATTGATGTAGATAGTTATACAGGAGGTTTTAATTTGCAAATAGCTTATTCAACAGGATATACAGCAGGACTATTGATAGGAGATTAAAAATGGAATTTAAAACAATAAATCAAGTTATACAAGTAGAAATTACAGAAAAAAAATCCAAGTTTATAGCCAATTTATTTCCTGCTCAAAGTGTAGAAGAAGCAGAAGAAATGATAAAAGAAATAAAGAAAAAATATCATGATGCTAGACACAACTGTATGGCTTATCGAATTATGGAGGACAATCAAGTCATTGAAAAATCAAGTGATGATGGAGAACCTTCTGGGACAGCAGGAGCACCTATGCTAAATATTTTACAAAAAAATAATTTAGCCAATGTCGTTATTATTGTTACTCGCTATTTTGGTGGAATTTTATTGGGAACAGGTGGATTAGTTCGTGCTTATTCAGATAGTTTGTTAAAAGCTATTGAACAAAGTGAATTTTTAACAAAATGTCAAGGGGTAGAAATGTTAGTTACAACAGAATACAGCGAATTTGATGCTTTTAAATATTATTGTAAAAATAACAATATTTTGATAACAAATGTAGAATATGGAGAATTAATCAGTTGTAAAATAGAATTAGAAAATGATAAAAAAGAAAAATTAGACGAAGATTTTGCAACAAAAAAGATTATTTTAAAAGATTGCGATGAAATAGCCAAAAAATATATTACGAAAAGTATATGAAAAAAGTAGTTTTGTAAATTTCTGGAAAAAATTTCCAGAAAACTATTGCATTTTCCCGAATAAGTGATTATAATAAGAATTGTTAAAAATTTACATTTTAGGAGGGAAAAATGAAAGAAAAACTTAGCATTTTAATCGCTGATGATAATCAAGAATTTAGCTATACGTTATCTTCTTATATCAATAGTCAAGAAGATATGGAGGTAATTGCTATTGCAAAAGATGGGAATGAAGCAGTAGAAATGATAGCAAACACCAAGCCAAATGTGGTAATATTAGACGTAATTATGCCACATTTAGATGGATTAGGAGTACTAGAAAAAGTAAATAAAATGAAAGCAGATAAAAAACCAATTTGTATCATGTTATCAGCAGTAGGACAAGACAAGATAACACAAAAAGCAATTAGTAATGGTGCAGATTATTACATAGTAAAACCTTTTGATATTGAGGTATTAATCCAAAGAATTCGAGAAATCAAATTCTATAAACCAACACAAGCAGGAAACAATTTTATTACCAGAGAACCAAGACAGAAATATATTGAATTACCAGAAAATGAGGAAAAAAAGGAAGAAAACTTAGAAGCTTTAGTAACCAATATTATTCATGAAGTAGGAGTACCAGCTCATATAAAAGGTTATCAATATTTAAGAGAAGCTATTATGATGGTAGTAAATGATATAGACGTAATCAACCAAATTACCAAAAGTTTATATCCTAAAATTGCCTTTAAATATGGAACAACTCCAAGTAGAGTTGAACGTGCTATTCGTCATGCCATTGAAGTTGCATGGGGACGCCGGACAACAAGAAGCAGTAGAAAATATTTTTGGCTATACCATTTCAGCAGCCAAAGGAAAACCAACGAATTCAGAATTTATTGCCATGATTGCAGACAAGTTACGATTGGAACTTAAGAGCGCATAAGCTTTGATAGTTAAGAAAAATTAAAATAGAATGAAAAATAGAAATTTGATAGAGTAGAAATGAAGTCTACTCTATTTTTTTTACAAAAAGTCTGTGCTGAGAAAATAGACACTTCCAAAATATGACAAAATATGCTATAATAGGAAAAAACAGAAAGGAAAGAAACAAACATGAAAAAATTTAGTGAAAAAAACTTAGAACAATTAGGATTTGACTCTATTTCTGTTAGAATATATGCCGAAAGAGAAATAAATGGTATCAATCAATCAATCATTTGAAAAATGGGAAAAATGGAATGAATATGAAGAAAAATACACAAGAAATGTAACAGGAATTATTATTGGAAACGAAGATTTTGAACCAAAACTAAAAATTGGCCAAATAAGGGGAACTTTTTTTGAAGCAGAGGCACAAATGAAAGATACTAATTTTTGGGATGTATGTGATTCAATCAGTGGAGATTTAGAATATATGGCAGAAGTTATTGTAGATGAACACTTTCAAATTAAAGAAGAAGTTTGTACCATGAACAATAGTATTTTTTATTTAGACGAAATTTTTATCGATGAACCATATAGAAGCCATGGAATTGGAAAGTTTGTTCTGGAAAATATAGATAAATTCATGTTGTACACTTCTAACTTGGAAGTAGGAACCATTGTTACCTATCCATATGCTATGGAAGGAAACGTAGAAAAAGGCTATAAAGGAATAGAAGAAGAAGCAAAAAAGGAAGAAACACTAAAAAGGTTAAGAAAATTTTATAGAAATTGTGGTTTTAAAAAAATAGGAACACAAGGCCATATGTATAAAAAATATAGAGATACTTTTGATTATTATCAATAATTTGAAAAGAGGGAAAAAGAATGGCAAATTACGATTTTAGCAAAGCAATGGAGCCAGAAAGATTCCAAGACTTTGCAAGAGATATTCTGCAAGCAAGAGAACAAAATGTGATGGAATCATTTCGTAAAACAAAAGATGGTGGCATTGATATGCGAACCAAAAAAGAGGGAAAACTTGTAATCGGACAAGCCAAAAGATATAGTAACAAAAAAGATTTAATGAAAAATTTAAAAAATACAGAAATACAAAAAGTAAAAAAACAAAATCCAGATCGCTATATTTTGATTACTTCGATTGATTATGATGATAAGACAAAAAAGGAAATTATGGAGCTATTTGAAGGCTATATACATGATGAAAAAGACATCATAGGAAATGCGGATTTAAATAATTTTTTAAACTTAAAAGGATATGAAAACATCGAAGAAAACTATCCAGAATTATGGTTTAATAGCGCTAGAATATTTGAATATATCTTAGAAAAAACAGTTCATCGAAAAATTTACAATGTTTCTAAAGAAGAATTTAAAAAAATTAAACGAAATGAAAAAACATATATCGAAAATGAAATTTATGAAGAAGCAAAACAAATGTTAGAAACCTATAATTGTTTACTAATTACAGGAGAAGCGGGAATTGGAAAAACTTCTTTAGCAAGACATATTTGTCATGAAGCAGTAAAAAATGGCTATAAATTTGTATACGCTTATGATGTAGATGATATTTGGAATAATTATACAGAAAATAAGCAAATCTTCTTCTTAGATGATTTTTGGGGAAGTATTTTTAAAGAGCAATATGATAAAACAGAAGAAAAAAAGTTTCAAGATATGTTAGAGACTATACAACAAAGCCAAAACAAAAAACTAGTTTTGACTTCAAGAGAATATATTATTGAAAAAGGATTTCGAGAACATCCACGTATTGGAGATTGCTTAGATGAAACCAAAATGATACTAAAACTAAAAGAATATTCTGAAAAATATAAAGCAGAAATTTACTTAAAACACATCCAAGAATCAGGACTAAAAGGGGAAAACAAAAATACACTAATAGAAGTATGGCAACAGGTTATTCAGCATCCTATGTATAACCCAAGATTAATTACAGAATTTATCCAAAAAGCAACAAGACAAATAAAAATAGAAAAAAACTATCAAATAAGAGAACAATTATTTAACTATCTAGACCATCCTAAAAATTTTATCAAAGATATTTTTGATGAACAAACAGAAGTAGGAAAATTATTATTGGTATTGCTATTTTTAAGAAATTGGGAAGTCGAAGTAGAAGACTTAAAGTCTCAATATTATGAATACATTGCAATAGATAATCAAATGGGTAAAAAAGAAGACTTCTTAGTTGCTATGAAACAATTATCAGATGTTTTGATTGAAATAGAAGAAGACAAAAATTTTAAAGAATATTATGAGGTAGAAGAGGAAGAACCTACCAAAGAATTTCCTGTTTTAGTTGATTTTTTAAATCCATCTATCCAAGAATTTGTTTATGAATATTTTACAGAAAATTTAGATAAATATAGTCAAACCATCATTCATAGCACAACTTGTTTAAATACATTAATGTATTTGAGTGGAACTTATGCTTTCCAGCTAAGAGGAATGAAGGAATATAAATTACAAATCAAAGAAATACAGAATATGATATTAGATAAAATTATAAAAGACTATGACAAACTAGAATTTCGATATCGAAAAGATGTAATGGATAGTGAACTAGAACTAGCACAAAGAAGTCATTACAGTGAATTAGGAATTATACTTGAGATTTATCAAAACAATCCAGAAGAAAGAATGAAGAAATTTTTAGAAGAAAAAATAACAGCTGTATTAGAACCAATACTAGGTAGAAAGCAAAAACTAAATTATACGGAACGAGTGTATTTTCCTGGAATGTTAGCACAATTAATAAAAACAGATATTCCAATTCAATTAGAGAAAATAAAAATATTAGAAATTTATTATCAAAGTATTGAATATGTAGATGAATTTAAACATATGGAAGATGAATTCAAATATGTATTTCCAGAAGAAATAGAATTATTTATGAAAGAACATAAAAAAGAAATAAAGGATCGATTGCCAAAGATGTTAATGCAAAATGCCATTTATTTTAAAAAGATGGGATATGGCAGAGAATTGGAAAACATAATCGATATTGAATATCCCTACTTGTTATATCAATATGATTTTAAATCAAGTAAGAGATATGAAAGCAATTTACAATATGTTGTTAATTGTTTATAAAATAGAAAAAACTGACGAAGTTAATTAACTTTCGTCAGCTATTTTTTTCATTAATTCTAGTTTGTTTTTTAGTAAAGAAGAAGGTGAATCAAGGGATTGCAAATCTTCTAAATAAAAAATAATAAAATGTTTGCCAAAATTTTTTGCTTTTTCAATTTCTTCTAAAGCAGGTTTGCTTAAAGCAGAAGCAGTAAATAAAAGTGTTGAAGAAATTCCTTTGGCATCCATAATATAACTTAAATTTCGAATGGTTTTTGCTGGAATACTAGCTTTATGGTTTTTACATTCTACTAAAACCATAGAACCTAATTCCCAAAGTATAGAGTTAGCAGAATAATTACAAAAACACAAATCAAGTTCCTCTGTAAAAAGAAGCACATTTTTTCCAGTTATGTGTAAATCTGGAATACAACTAAGAAAATAGTTAGCTAAATTTTCCATAGCTTTTCCTTTTTCATAACTTTTTGGTGAATGAAGTTTTTGTAACAAAATTTGCCAAGTTGTTATGTCAAAATCTAGGGTATTATTTAAGGTTCGCCATTCTTTTGAATAGATGTTACTTAATAAGTTTAATATAGTTTCTATATAAATCCATCTATTTTGTATGCTTAAAAGAAAATTTTTCGAAAGGATGGTTTCTTCTTGTCCGCTTTAAAAAATTACTAACATTTACAATATGTGTTTGTAAACAAGAATAAAAAAGTTTTTCTTCTAGAAAAGGATTTGTAGTATATACTTTTTTACACACATTTTCTTCTATAAATTTTAGAAAGGTTATGTAAGAAAGTCTTAATGATGCTAAATCTTCCAAATTAACATTAAGAAGTGCCATACTATACAAATAGATATCAAACCAGTCTGAAAAGATCAAGAAAGGTTCAAAACTATAACCAAAACAATAAATGGGATCGTATAGTATTTTTTGAATATCCGTAGCATTAAAATGAATGGTATCTAAATAATTTAAAGTACTAATAGAATTATTAGTCTAGTTTTACTTTAAGATTTCCTTCTAAGAGTAAATAAAGATTATCATCGTTATGACTAGGAATAATATCAATGCTTTTTCGACCAACTAAGCTTTTGAAATAAAAGCTTTGTGTCATAATTTGTTTTCCCATAAGAATAGGTTTTTCTCTTTCATACCATATATGTAAGAGTTCTGAAATTTCTTTTGGTGGTTCTTCATAAAACTCAGTGCTACCAAATAAATAAAGAACTGAGATACCATCTATTTCAAAGGAGAAAATTAAAGGAGATAAAGATTTTTGAAGAAGATAATGAGTAAAAGTATTTAAATATTGTGTTAATAAATCTTTATTAGGATAGCTAGATTCAAAGTTTTCTCCTAGTTTAATACGTTCTAAAATTTCTTTTGTTATTGTTTTTTTTATCTTATATGTTGAAACGATAAGTTATCTTTTAGATGAGAAAAGAAATCAGTTGTATTATATTTTAAAGTATCAATAACATCCATATACCATTTTCCTTGTTCAAGGATAATAGCATTTATATAAGTGTATAAAATATCATAATTCATTTTTTAGTATCACCTCTTTTAAATGCAATATAGCACAAATAGAGTAAAATAGCAAATATTTGTATAAGCTTGTAAAAAGTGGAAAAAGTTTTAATAGGAGGTAGCAGGCGATGGAAACAAGTAACATGAAAAATATGGTGGTGCTAAAAAATTTGCCATCTAATTTAG
>CATOLW010000005.1 GCA_951800935.1 uncultured Clostridium sp. | reverse complement strand
TTAGTAATTCCTCTTTTACACATATCATCTGTAATTTTTCCTAATACATTTTTACAGGTAATTCCTGAAATGGCATTGGTAACGGCATGTAATACAACATCTGCATCACTATTTCCTACTATGGAATAATCTTCTTCAAATTCTATTCCACCTAATAGTACTTTTTTTTCTTTGTTTTCATAGTCAATTCTATGACTGTCTTGACCAATTGCAACCTTCATGATTTCTCCTCCTTGTGTTTGCTATTTTATCATGGTTTTATTTTTCTTGCAACCATTTAAAAATAAAAAACGTAGTTTCCGAGCTTGGATTTCTACGTTTTTTCACTTTTAAATACTATCTTTTGCATTATTATTGTTAATACCGCAAAATTAAAAGTAGAAAGTAATATGATTTTTATAATGATAGTTAAAATTGGTTCTAATCTTGTAATGTTAAACCACCAATTAAAAGTTGTTAAGCCTACTATAAATAATAGTGTAATTAGACTTGCTAATGACAAGCGAAAAATGGAAAATGGTAATTTAGTATCTTCCTTTTTTCTTGCTTTTGCTAATGTAAATAATAAGATAATTCCACAAATTCCTGTTCCAATCACACATAAACTTGAGTATTGTTCTTGTGTTATCATTTCTTTTTTATTTAAGATTGCTAAAACAAATATGTTTAAAACAACAGCTAGTCCTGTTGGTAAAGCTCGTATGATAACATTTTTTAAGAATTCACCTTTTATTTTTTCTTTATTCGGCTCTAATGCTAATAAAAAAGATGGCAAACCTATGGTAATTGTACTAATTAGGCTCATTTGTATTGGTACAAATGGATAGGCTTCTCCTAAAATCAAAAACATAACTGCTAATAAACCAGAATAAATGGTTTTTACTAAAAATAGAGAAGCTGAACGTTGAATATTATTAATGGTTCTTCTTCCTTCTAGTACGACTTTTGGCATAGAAGCAAAATTAGAATCTAGTAAAATTAATTGTGATACTGCTTTTGTCGCATCACTTCCATTTGCCATCGCCACACTACAATCTGCTGTTTTTAAGGCTAATACATCGTTTACACCATCTCCTGTCATAGCTACTGTTTTTCCTTGTTTTTGCAAAGCTTCTACTAATTCTTTTTTCTGTGTTGGTGAAACTCTCCCAAAAACAGTATATTTTAAAGCTATTTCTTCTATTGTTTCTTCTTTTTTTAGGTTAGACATGTCAATGTATTGATTATATTTTTTTACACCTACTTGCTTGGCAATTTTGGAAACAGTAATTGGGTTATCACCTGAAATAATTTTAACGCTAACTCCCTGTTTTTCAAAATATTTTAGAGTCTGTTTCGCTTCTTTTCTAATCTTATCTAAGATAAGTACATATCCCACTAGATCTATCTCTTCTGGTAATTGATTGTTTTCTATGTCTTTATTAGTATGAGCAACTGCTAATACTCTGTAATCTTTGGCATATTTTTCTTCTGTTTCTTTGAATAAAATTTCTGGTGCTCCTAAAAGGTAGGTCCCTTGATTTTTAAAAGTAAATCCAGACCACTTGGTTTGTGATGAAAAGGCAATTTTCTTTGTTACTTCCCATTGTTTTTCTATTTTTGTAAAATAGTTCCTAATGGCTTTTATCGTAAAGTTATCATCTTCAGAAGCTTTGGCTATATTGGCTAATACTTGATACATTTCTTCTTTGTTTCGATTAATTGGTATAAAATCTTTTACTTCCATGGTTCCTTCTGTAAGGGTTCCTGTTTTATCTAAGGCTAAAGTATCTACTCTTGCTAGTGTTTCAATGCAATATAATTCTTGTACTAATACTTTTACTTTTGAAAGTCTAATAACACTTACTGCTAACACTGTACTGGTTAACAACACTAAGCCTTCTGGTATCATTCCAATGATGGCTGCTACTGTTTTGACAACTGCTGTTTGAAACGTATTTTCTTCTACTTGTAATTGTGCATAAAATAATCCTATTCCAATTGGAATAATAGCAAATGTCAAAAATTTGATAACTTTATTTAACGAACTCATTATTTCAGAGTTTACTTTTTTTACATATTTGGCTCCTTTAGAAATTTTAGCTGTGTAATTTTCTTCTCCTATATGCTCTACTTTTGCAAGGCATGTTCCGCTTACAATATAACTTCCTGAAAGTAGTATATCTTCTTCTTTTTTATAAATGCTATCTGGTTCTCCTGTGATAAAGGCTTCATTGACTTGTACTTGTCCTTCTAATATTTTACTGTCTGTTGGTATTTGGCTACCTGTACTTAGTACTATGATATCATCTAATACTAATTCATAAATAGATATTTCTTGCTTGTTTCCATCTCGAATAACTTTTATTTTGTTGCTTGCTAAAATAGAAAGCTTGTCTACTATTCTTTTGGAATGGATTTCTTGTATGGTACTAATGGCAGTATTTAGGATAATAATTCCTAAGAATAACATGTTTTTGTAAGAGCCTACTAGAAAAATGGCTATTCCTAATAGTAAATTGATTAAATTAAATAGTGTCAAAAAGTTTTGTTTTATGATTTCTTTGATACTTTTGGTTGGTACACTAGTATCGAAATTCACTTGTCCTTTTTCTTGTCTTTTGTGTACTTCTTCGACTGTCAATCCTTGTTCCATGTTTAGCTCCTTTTTCTTCCTTTCTTTTTTCTTTATGGTAAATTATATGACTTTGTAATTGCTATGTCAATTAATTTTTTCTTAAAGTTAAAAGATGTAGTTTTTGCCATTCTTCTTCAAAACTACATCTTTGTTTTACTATTTCATTTTCTATTCTCCTATTTGCCATTTAAGTATTGGATACCCTTCATTGATATTTTCTGTATCTGCTGTAAAAGCTGTTCCTAGTGTATTAGCATATCCTTTTAATGTAACTGCTCCTAATGCTATTCCGCCATTCGTATTACTTCCTTGAACTGTATTTAAATAATAACATTTAGTAATATTTCGATTACCACAATCATCTTTTCCTATAATTTGGCCTGCATTATTACTACTATAACTATTTTTAATATTTCCTCTATTGTAACTATTACTAATGGTTGCTTTTGATTTTGTAGTAGTTGCTGTTGCATTATTATAGCATACTCCTAAAATTCCTCCTACACCATGATATATGCTCCCAGCTTCGTATGCAGTACTAGCAATTTCTCCTGTATTATAACAATTACTTATAACAATACTTTCCCCTACTTGAATTGATCCCATAATACCTCCACAGACTGGATTTCCTCCATTTCCTTTTGCATGTACATAACCACTGTTTATACATTTATCTATTTGAGAGGTATAAGTTTGCGTATCATCAACTCCCATACTTCCTAGAATTCCTCCTGCTTTCCCTTGTGTTATTACTTTTCCGTAATTATGGCAAGAATCTATTATATAACCTTCTGCTTCAGCATGTCCTACAATTCCTCCTGCATGTTCGGTTGTATTAATTTCTCCATAATTATTACAATTGATAACGGTTGCTTTCTTATTTCCTGTTAATACTCCTACAATTCCTGCTGCTTTAATTCCATTTGTTGTTTGATTCGTAATATTAGCATAATTAGTAGCATTTTCAATTACACCATAATTTTTAGCACAAATTCCTGCTATATTTTGTCCATTTCCTGTTATTTCACCTTTTACAGTTATGTTTTTTATCGTTCCCTCATTGGCTTTAAATAATCCTAAATTTTCTTCTTGTTTATTAATATATAAACCATTTATTGTATGGTTTTCTCCATCAAATTCTCCCTTAAAGATTGTCGTTTCTGTTCCGATTGACATCCATTGACTATTTTCTAAGTCAATGTCAGCTTTTACATGTATCTTTTTTCCTTCAAAAGTTCTTCCTTCATTTACTTTATTTCGAAAGGTTTCCATGTCTTCTTTATTCCAAATATCCATATCTTCTGTTAATTGAGTTACTTGTATGTTTTTGTAATTAAATTTATCTTCTTTGTCTTTTACTACTACTGTATAATTTCCGTTTTCACTTACTTGTGCTGTTACTGTATATTTTCCGTCTTGCTTACTAGGTATGGTTAATTCTTCTCCATTAAATAAAATACTCTTTATTTCTTTTTCATAAGTAATTTCAATGGTTACTGTTGCTTTCGAATAATCTTTATTGGGAATCACACTCATATTGATTTCTATTTGCTCATTTTGCTCACCCTTCCCAATTCTTTCTCCTATTTTTGGTACGCTTCTATCAATTGTAAATTGCCATCCATCTACTGTTACAATATCTCCTACTACAAGCATTCCTCTGTCTTGTACTCGATTATTGATATAACCTTCTTCATCATAGTCTGAATCAGTTTGTTTATCCATACTTAATTCGGTTAATACCAATTCTAACTTTTCTCTCGCAGTAGCTTCTGCGGTTGTTTCTTTTGATGTGGTTGCTTTTCCGAAGAATTCCATTATCTCCTGTTAAGGTTGCAATACTTACTCCTGCTAAAATTAACAATACAATAATTGTAATCACTAAGGCTATCAGTGTAATTCCTTCTATCTTCTTTCGATCCTTTAAAATTTTTTTCTTCATTTTGTTTTCCCTTTCTTTTGTTTATTATTTATTTTTATGTATAATACCTTTGTTGTATTATTAAAATTATTCTATCTTTTTTCTTATTAAAAGTCAATTTACTAATAAAAATTATTACATTACTATAAAAGGATACACTGTTAATTACACAGTGTATCTTTTCTTTATTAAATTATACTTTTGCTTTTTCATGATAAATCCTTTTTCCATATTTTACCTCATTTAATTTCTTTTGTAGTTCCATAATTGGAATTGGTAAGAATGAAATAAAAATAGTAATCAACCATTGTGTTTGATTTAATGGAACTAGTTTAAAAATTTCTGCTAAAGTTGGTATTAGTACTACTGATACTTGTATAATGCTACCTACTATAAAGCTACCTACTAAGAATTTATTTTCAAAAATTCCTATCTTAAAGATAGATTGTTCACTTTTTATATTAAAGCTGTGGACAAGTTCTAATAACCCCATAGATAGAAAAGCCATTGTTCTTCCCACTTCTAGTCCAAAGAACTTATTTCCTAAACTAAAGGCAACTAATGTTAACATTCCAATCATAATTCCTTCTGCTATGATTTTGCTCCATAAACCATCTGAAAAAATTCCTTTTTGACTGGATACTGGTTTTCGGTTCATGATTTCTTTATCTGGTGGTTCTAATCCAATGGCAATTGCTGGTAAAGAGTCGGTTACTAAATTAATCCATAATAATTGAATCGCAAGTAACGGTGATTTTAATCCTAATACTAGTCCCATAAATATAGTTACAATTTCACCTATGTTCGTGGCAATTAAGAAATGGATTGCTTTTTTGATATTATCATAAATGCTTCTTCCTTGTTTTACTGCTTCTACAATCGTTACAAAATTATCATCTGCTAAAATCATATCTGCTGCATTTTTAGCAACATCGGTTCCATTTTTTCCCATGGCAATTCCAATGTCTGCATTTTTTAGTGCTGGGCTATCATTTACACCATCTCCTGTCATAGCTACCACTGCTCCTGTTTTTTGCCAAGCTTTTACTATTCTTACTTTATGCTCTGGACTAACTCTTGCAAATACAGCATATTCCTTTATGATTTTTTCTAGTTGATTTTGTGACATTTTATCTAGTTCTTGACCAGTAATTGCTTTATCATGGGTACCTAATATATTTAGTTCTTTGGCAATTGCTTTTGCTGTTGTTAGATGGTCTCCTGTAATCATAACCGTTTTTATTCCTGCTTTTTTGCAAGTTTTTACTGCTTCTTTTACGCCCTCCCTTGGTGGATCTATCATACCAATTAGTCCGATAAAATTTAGATTGTTTTCAATTGTATTGCTGTCTATTTTTTGTGGCAAAAAATCTAAATCTTTGTATCCCACTGCTATCACTCTTAATGCTTTTCCTGCCATTTTTTCATTTTCTTTCTGAATTTGTGTTTTTTCTGTAGTAGATGTAAAATGACATCTTTCTAGTAAGATATCTGGTGCTCCTTTTGTGATGACTCGATATTTATTTCCTCTTTTATGAATGGTTGTCATCATTTTTCGATTCGAATCGAATGGAATTTCACTAACTCTTGGCATAGCTTGTTCTAATTCATTCTTGTTTTTTTCATTTTCTAAGGCTTGATTGACAATAGCCACTTCTGTTGCTTCTCCTGTTGCTTGCATTTTTCCGTCTTGATATAAAATATGGCAATCTGTGCACATGCAAGCAAGTTCTATACTTAAATTTATATCTTTACTATTGATTTCTACTACTTTCATTTGATTTTTTGTTAATGTTCCTGTTTTGTCTGAACAAATAACAGAGGAACTACCTAAAGTTTCAACTGCTGGTAATTTTCTTATAATACTGTTTTTCTTTGCCATTTTGGTAACTCCTATGGAGAGCATAATGGTTACAATGGCTGGCAATCCCTCTGGAATAGCTGCTACCGCAAGCCCTACAGAAGTCATAAACATTTCAATTGGATCAATCTTTTTGATAAGCCCTATTACAAAAATAATAAAACAAATTGCTAAACATACCATTCCTAGTATTTTTCCTACTTGTCCTAATTTCTTTTGAATTGGTGTCTCAGGGGCTGTATCTTCGATTATCATGTTTGCTATTTTTCCTACTTTTGTATTCATTCCTGTTTCTGTTACAATGGCTTTTCCATGTCCATTTACCACAATACTTGCCATAAACGCCATATTATTCATATCTCCGAATAGCAATATTAGGTTTACAAATTTTTTCTGCTTCTTTTAAAGTAGGTTCTGTTTCTCCTGTTAAACTAGATTCTTCTATTTTCAAGTTAAAACTTTCCACAATTCTACTATCTGCTGGTACATAGTTTCCTGCTTCTAATGTGATGATATCTCCTGGCACTAGTTCTTGTGCATTTATTTCCTTGGTAATTCCTTCTCTTGTTACTTTTGCTTTTAGTGGTGTCATTTCCTGAAGTGCCTCAATTGATTTTTCTGCTTTAGCTTCTTGTACAACTCCCATGATAGCATTTAAAACTACAATAGCTATAATAATAATGGAATCAACGTAGTCATTTTCTCCTTGTAAATTAGACACAATTGCTGAAATAACAGAAGCTATGATTAAAATGATAATCATGAAATCATTAAATTGCTTGATAAATCTTACCAATAAACTTTCCTTCGGCTTGTCCTTTAATCTGTTTTTACCATATTTTTGCTGTCTTTCTTTTGCTTCTTCTTGCGTTATTCCATGCCTAATGTCTGTTCCTAACTTTCTTAAAACTTCCTCTTTTCTTAATGTTTCCCACATAACATTCTCTCCTTTGTATTTTTTAGAAGGGATTCAGGGGACGTTCCTTAAAATCCCACTTTCAGGGAATAGGGGACACTCCTTTTTCAATCTATTATTAAAGGGCTGTCCCCAAATCCTTAAAACAGGGATTTTAAGGAACGTCCCCTGCTCCCTTTTAAATTTTATGTGGCTTGTACTTGGTTTATTACAAAAAAATAGTGATAACAACTTTCTTTTTTCGACATATTATACTTTTAGGAGGTGTTTTTATGTTACTTAATTCTTTTGCCCTTGCACTTTCTAGTAGTATTGATTCACTAGGAATTGGCATTACATATGGAATAAAAGGTACTAGCATTTCAGGTTTAGCAAAAGTAGTTTTATTTGTTATTTCTTTTATCATGTCTACTTTATCTATATGGTTTGGTGATATGTTAAAAAATATCTTTTCTGATTTCTGGCTTGGAATTGCTCGGAAATTTAATTTTAATTGGAATGGGTATTTTTGTATGCTTTCAGGCCATTCGAAAGGATTCTTCAAATTCTGATTGTAACTTATCTACATCTGATTTAATTTATGATTATGATGAAAAAATATATAGCTTTTTTATTGATTTTTTAGGTATTACAATAAAGATTATTAAAAATCCTACTTCTTCTGATTTGGATGCTTCTAATTCTATTGATGGTAAAGAAGCTCTTTTCTTAGGATTTGCTCTTTCTTTAGATTGTTTTTGTATTGGTAGCTGTGCTAGTGTTTTGGGAATTAATTCTTTTGTCTTTCCTTTGCTCATTTCTGTTTTTCAACTTGTTTTTTTAAGTACTGGAAATTTGCTTCGGAAAAAAATTACATGGTTTAAGCCATTTGCCAGCTAATGTTTGGTCTGTTATTTCTGGTATTTTGCTTGTTTTAATTGGATTTTTACGTTTTATTTTTGCTTAGATAAAAGATTTTAAAAAAGAGAATACAAACCTTAGATAAGGCAAGTATTCTCTTTTTTACTTTATTGTTCTATTTTCAATATTGTCATGGTATAGTTCATATTCATTGCATATTCAGCTGTAAAAGAACTATTGATTGTTTGCTTTTCATTTATTTCTAATAAATATGCATTTGAAATAGTTAGAAGTTGTGCTCCATCGTTTTGTACAATGCTATCATTATACTGATTGCTATAAAGTTGTGTGGCATTTTGGTGATTAAATGTGATGTTTCCATTAGTAACTCCAGAATAACTTTGATTTGATCTACTTCCATTTAATACAATAATATATTTTCCCTTTTCAATTTCACTCGATAGTGTTAAAGTATGTCCAGCAGCAGACCAGGCTTTATAAGAATCTGTTTTTTTATCATATATAGAAATTTTAATAGAGCCAAGTGCTTCTATTTGGGATTTTAGTTGATTATTTTCTGTTATTAAACTTTCTATTTGAGATTTTTGTTCTGTATTCTCTTTTGTTAAATTTTCTATTTGAGATTTTAATTCTTCTATCTGCTTTAAATTACTATCTACTTTTATTTCATCAGCTTCTGTTTCTGTAATATAAAATATATATTCTTCTTTGGTTGTTAATTTTAGCTTTTCTATGTTTCCATCTTCTTCATCGTTTATAATTTCCGTTGTTTTTACCCATTCTTTTTGTTTTAAGGCTTCTTCCATTTGGTAGATTGTCGGTTGGTCATAATCTTTATCTTCGTTTTGTAGTTTTAATTCTTCTCTTGTTAGTTCTATTTGTTCTTTGTAATGATTGATTTCAGTTTCTTCTTTTGCTTTCGTGGCCTTGGTTAATAGTCCATTTTCTCCCGTTAGCATAGCTATGCTTATGGTTGCTAATATTAATAATACAATAATCGTTATTACTAAGGCAATTAAAGTAATTCCTAAATTTTCTTCTTTTCTCATATTTTTCTCCATTTCTTTTGTTAGTTTTTCCTTAAATTTTTTCTAATATTCTTTTTCTTGTTCATTATATTAAAAGCTTATATCATTTGTACTCTATTGTTTTTTCGTACTGAAAATTAGAAAATAATTTATAGGTTAATATCATACTAATATATCCTATGAAAGGAGATTGATTTATGACAGATATACAATCATCTGAACTTTTTAAAACAATTGGAAAAAATATCAAATATTATAGAAAATTGTATGACCTAGAAAAAGGCAAAATGACACAAGAAAAATTAGCAGAATTAACAGAGGTTTCGATTGCTCTTATTGGTAATTTAGAAAGCGAAAAAGTCAATCAAGGCCTTAGTGTTTTTACTTTATGGAAAATTAGTAAAGCGTTAGAAATTCCAATTGAAAAATTATTTGATGGCATAGATGATAAAAATCAAACATTACAAGCTTAAATAAAAAGCAAGACATTTTCTTTTTTGAATTGTCTTGCTTTTTGAAATATATACTTGAATTTATCCTAATTTCATAGATAATAGTTTGGATATTCCATTTTCTTCCATGGTTACTCCATAAACTGTGTCTGCTGCTTCCATCGTTCCTTTTCTGTGAGTAATAACTAAGAATTGTGTGCTTTTAGAGAATTTCTTTAAGTATTCAGCAAATCGATATACATTAACATCGTCTAATGCTGCTTCAATTTCATCTAACACACAAAATGGTGCTGGATTGATTTTTAGAATAGCAAATAGTAAGGCTATTGCTGTAAAGGCTTTTTCTCCTCCTGATAACAACATCATATTTTGTAGTTTTTTTCCTGGTGGTTGTACATTAATATCAATACCACATTCTAAGATATTTTCTTCGTCTTCTAGTTTTAAGGAAGCATTTCCTCCGCCAAATAGTTCTTTGAATACTTCTTCAAAGTTTTTGTTAATAATAGCAAATTGTTTTTTGAATTGCTCTTTCATACTTGCTGTCATTTCTGCTATGATTTTTCTTAACTTATTCATCGTATCTTCTAAATCCACTCTTTGTTCACACATGAAGTCATATCTTTCTTTCATTGTTTTATATTCTTCAATTGAGTCTACATTAACACTTCCTAAATCTCTAATTTCTGTTCTTAGATGGTTTACTTTTTTCTGTGTTACTGCTACATTTTCTGGTTTTTGGTATTCACCTACATTATTGGGTGTTAATTCATATTCTTCCCACATTTTGTTGATAATAGAATGGATATCTTCTTCCAACTTCGTTTTCTTAACATCTATTTTTACAATTTGTGCTTTTAGGTCTTCTATCACTTTAAATTTGTTGGTTATTTCTTCTTCTTGTTTAGAAAGTTTTTCGTTTTTATCAATTCTTTCTTGTTTTAGTTCTTCGATTTTGGTTCCACTGTTTTGCACTTCTTGTTCTATTTTTTCTATTTTTTCTTTGATTTCTTCAATGGATTGTTCTAATTCGAAGTTGTCATGAGTAATTTGCTCAATTTGATTTTTCTTATTTGTAATGCTTTTATTGGCATTTTCAATTTCTATTTTAATTCTTTCTTGTATTTCTTCAATTGATGTTTCACTTTCATCAAAAGATGATACTGAAATTTTTAAGTTTGTTATATCATAATTTAAGTCATCTACATATTTTTGATTGTCTTTGTTTAATTCTGCAAATTCATTAATCATTTTTGTTAGTTTTTCTGTTTCTTCTGTTAAAGTTTCTATTTGCTTATTGATCTTTTCTTTGGTTTGCATTGCTTCTTGTTTTTGTTTTTCTAAGGTTTCTTGCTCTTCTTTTAATTTGTTTAAACGTGTTTCAATTCTTTCAATATTTTCGTCTATGGCTACTACTTTTTGTTTTTCTGTTGCATAAGTAATGTCAATTTCTTGTAATTCTTTTTCTAAGCTAGTTGCATTTTCTAATGTATCTTGAATAGAAGATTCATATTCTTGTTTTTCTTTTTCTAGTTTTTCAATCTTTGCTTTTAGGGCTTTTATTTCTTTTTCTAGCTTTTCAATTTCTTTTCCTCTTCCTAGGATATTAACTGTCTTTTTACTAACAGAACCACCTGTTATACTTCCTGATGCATTAATAACATCTCCTTCAATTGTGATAATTCGGAAAGAATATCCATTTTGTTTTGCTACTTTAATGGCTGTATCCATATTATCAACAATTACAGTTCTTCCTAATAAACTAATAACAATTTGCTCATATTTTTTGTCAAACTGAATTAAGTCTGATGCAATTCCAATAAAACCTTTTTCTTTGCCTTTTATTTTATCTAACTTTTTGCCTTTTACTGATGCAATTGGTAAAAAGGATGCTCTTCCCAAATTGTTTTTTCTTAAATGTTCTACTAATTTTTTAGCATCGGTTTCGGTTTCGGTTACTATGTTTTGTAAGCTTGCTCCTAGACACATTTCGATGGCAGTTTGATATTCTTCTGGCACTTCAATGATGTTAGCCAATACGCCATGCATTCCTTTTCCTAACTCTTTGATGTTTTCGCAGTCTTTTAAAAGTGATTTTACACTTTTGATATAACCTTCTTTTTCTTTTTCGGTTTCAATTAGGAATTTTAATTTTGATTCTTTAATTCTCATTTCGCTTTGATAAGCATTGATGTTAGATTGATAGTTATTGATCTTTTTATCCGCTTCTTCTTTTATGGTGTTAATTTCTTCAATGGATTTTACCACTTTATTTCTTTTACTATCAATTTCATAAAATTCTTTAGCTATTTCCTCTTTTGTAAGTCTTGTACTATCTAATTCTGAAATGTAATTTGCTATTTCTCCTTTAATTTGCTTTTGTCTTTTTTCGTCATTTTCGTAATTAATATCTTGGGTATGGATTTGAGACTGTAAGTCGTATTTTTGGTCTGTGTTTTCTTCTACTTTTTGTTTGTATTTTTCTATTTCTATTTCTTTGCTAGATAATTTTTTGGTTAGTTCCGCTAGTTCTGCTTCTTTTTCAGCTAGCTCTTTTTCAAATTTTTCTTTGTTTTGTTTTAAGTTTGCTTTCTTTTCTTCTCTTTGTTTCAATTCTTCTTCTAGTTCTTGCTTTTTGGTCGTTGCTTCTTCAATTTCTTTTTCAAATCTTTCTTTATTTTCATGGTTATTATGAATTCTTGTGTTAGCTACATTGATGTCTGAATTTAGCATTTCGATTTCTTTTTGACTGGCAAATCCCAGATTAGACATTTCTTCTATTTGGTTGGTTATTTCGTCTACTTGTACTTTTAGTTCTTCTTTTAGTTGTTTGATTCTTTCTAATTTTTCTTCTTCTTCGTTACATTGTGTGGTATAAATTTCTTCATCTTTTACAATTTCCTCTAAATTTATTTTGTATTTTTCTATGTTATACAAAAATAATCCTATTTCTATATTCTTTAGTTCTTCTTTTAGGTTTAGATATTTTTTTGCTTTTTCTGCTTGGACTTTTAATGGCTCAATGTTGCTTTCGATTTCTGCTAAAATGTCATTGATACGAAGCAAATTTAGTTTTGTTCTTTCTAGTTTCTTTTCACTTTCTTCTTTTCTACTTCTAAATTTTACAATTCCTGCTGCTTCTTCGAAAATATGCCTTCTGTCTTCTGATTTGTTGCTTAAGATTTCATCAATCTTGCCTTGTCCAATAATAGAATAACCGTCTTTTCCAATTCCTTTATCCATAAATAGTTCTAGTACGTCTTTTAGTCGACATGGTACTTTATTGATAAAATATCCTGTTTCACCACTTCTATATATTTTTCTTGTTACAATTACTTCGGTGTATTCGATTGCTAGTCCTCCATCAGTGTTGTCAAACACTAAAGAAGCCTCTGCAAATCCTAGAGACTTTCTGTTTTGTGTTCCTGCAAATATGATATCTAAAGATTTGCTTCCTCTTAATGATTTCATACTTTGCTCTCCGTAGTACCCATCTGATACTATCTGATATATTACTTTTTCCAGATCCATTTGGTCCAATAACTCCTGTTATTCCTGGTCTAAATTCTAATATGGTTTTGTCAGCAAATGATTTGAATCCTTGTAGTTCTAACCTTTTTAAATACATTTATTATCACCTAGTTTTAAGTTTATACTATTTTCGACATTTTGTAAAGATGATTTTTTATACAAATTTTGCATTAGATACAATTTGTGCGATGTTAAAAATTAGGCGTTGTTTGTCTGGTGTACATTTTAGTAATGTTTCATATAAATCTCTATTTAGATAGTTGTGTGATTTTGGCAAAGCTCCTCCAATTAAATACTCTATGCTACAATTTAAGGCATTTCCGATTTGGACTAATCTTTTTAAATTCACTTGTGTAGAACCTCTTTCTATTCTACTTATATATACTATTGTTACATTAATTTCTTCGGATAGTTTTTCTTGTGTCCATCCTTTTAAATTTCTTGCTTCTCTTATCCTTTGTCCAATTACTTTAAAATCTATTTCCATATTACCACTTCCCTTTCAGAAGTAAATATAACATTATGAGTTCCATTTGTCAATACTTTTTTAGAATTTATATGTAAAATTTGATTGTCTCGTCGAAAAACTAATTTTTCTTTATTTGTTTACATTTATGCGAACTTGTTGTATCATTAAAATATTATAAAAAGCAGAAAGGAGGAGGCCACTTATGACGATAGTTCTAGACTACAAATCACGGTGGGCAAGATTTTGGGGACTCCGAAGATTCAAACGGAAGCATCCACTTGCTACCGTAATAAGGATGTGGAGTACCATACATGGTGATTATGAATGTTTCTATGTAGTATATTCTGCCAAAATCGAGTACTAAAACAAAATGTGTCAAGAGGATTTATTTCTCTTGACACGTTTTTTATTTTATAGCTTCTTTGGCATATTCATTATTTATGATCTTATCATAAGGTACTTTTTCATCTAATTCTCCTGCCATTGCCATCACTTCTTGCAAACGATTAAAAGCTTCTTCTTTTAAAACTGGTGTATCGTTCCAAGCATCAATGTCTTGATAACTTTGGATAGCAGCCTCTAGCATTTCTATATTAGTATCTGGGAAAAAGCTTTGTATGCTTTCAGCAATTTCTTTGCTCGTATGTTCTTTTACCCACTGTTGTCCTTTATAAATCGCATTTGTAAATTTTTGAATCGTTTCTTGATTTGCCTCTATATAGCTTTTTTTAGCAAAATATGCGGTATATGGAATTTCTCCTGCTGCTTCTCCAACGGATGCTACTACATATCCTTTCTCCTGCTTTTGGGTCATAGATGCTGTTGGTTCAAATAAGTTTAAATGTTCCTTAAGTATACATTGTGCTTTCAAAGGCTTGTTACACCTTAGAAAATTTATATTTTATTTTTACTTTTGGTCCTTTGCTTATTGTTATCGATTCTATTAAATTTGTTATTACCTCTTTGCTTGGGTTTTCCATTTGCAAAAATTCATTAGCATATTTCCTTAAATCTTCGTAATCTATGGCTTTTGCATTTTCTTGTTTTCCTAACTGGATTTGTAACTCTTCTTGTTCTTTTACTAACTTTTCTTTTTCTTTATTTTTTGCTTCATAAATTTTTAAAAAATCATCTAATTTTAAAATGCCTTCTAGCTTATCATTATATATTGCACTAATTTGTATATCTAACTTTTCTATCTTTTTGCCTATTTTGTCTATTTCTTTTTGAATTTTATACTTTTCTGTGTTTATTTCTGCTTCTGCTGTTGCAAATGTTTCTTCTAGTTCTTTCGTATCAAAAATAATATTTTGACAATGCTTTCTTAAATCTTCCAAAACTATTTCTGTAATTTTTCTTGCTCTTATAGTTGGGTTATCACAATTTGTTTTGGTTTGATTTTTCTTTCCACATATAAAACTTATATTTACTACATCTTTTGTCCTACAGTCTGGCTTTATAGTCATATTGCTTCCACAATGTCCACATTTAACGATTCCGTTTGAATATATGGTCATATTTTCTATTCCTTACACATTGCCTTGATTTCATTATTTCTTGTACTTTTTCAAATTGCTCTTTACTTATAATTGGCTCGTGCATATTGGGTACTACTATCCACTCATCCTTTGGAACTCTTTTAGTTTTTCTTGTTTTATAATTAATTGTTGTTGTTGTATGTCCGAATTACATTTCCAATATAGGTTGAATTTTTTAATATTTTAGTAATTGTTGACTTTCCCCAGTAATCATTGCCCTTCATATATTTGGGTATTTGTGAATATTGTGCAGGGGTTTTTACACCTTCTTCGTGAAAAATTTTAACTATATCTATTGTTGATTTTCCGACTTTCATATAGGTCAAAAATTTTTTTAACCACTTTGCTTTCTGTTTCATCAATTATAAGTTTGTTCTTTTCTGTTGAACTCTTTTTATAACCGAAATGGTGGATGTGAGCCTTGGTATTCTCCTTTTTCTGCTTTTAATTTCTTGATTTTACGAACCTTTTTAGATGTATCTTTTGGGAAAAATGAATTAAAAACCGTCCTAAATTCTATTAATTCTAAAGTTTCTTCATCTTTACTATCAATATTATCATTGATAGCTATATACCTTATGCCTTTTTCCTTAAAAAAATTTTCTATATAATCACCAGTTGCAATATAATCACGACCAAGCCTAGATAAATCTTTGCTTACAAGACAATTTATTTTTCCTTTATTAATATCTTCTATAAGCCTTTGAAAATCAGGTCTATTGTAGTTTGAGCCTGTATATCCATCATCTATATAGTCTCCTATAATATAAAAATTATCTTGATTAGCATCTGCATTGGCTCTTTCTATAAATTCATATATGCTTTTTCTTTGATTTGAGATGCTTTGGCTTTCTTTGTCATCGCCATCATCTCTTGATAGTCTCATATATACAGCCGTTTTGTATGTTCCTGTCTTTTTCAATTTACACCTTCCCTTCTAAAGACAAGTAACTGTAACCTATTCATTATTACTTTTTCATTATATATCAATTTATATGTTTTCCATAGGTTTTATGTTACTTTCTTTTTGCGAAGATATAATGTTGTCCTTTTTGTAGTAATTTATATATTCTTGTTTTATGGCTTGTAGCAGAATTGGTTTCAAGTCCTGCTCTCCATATTCAA
>CATOLW010000004.1 GCA_951800935.1 uncultured Clostridium sp. | reverse complement strand
AAAATCTGTATATTCTTCTACGTTTGTTTTTATGGCCAAAAAACAAATTCCTGTAGAAAAACAAATAATATCTATTTTTTGAATGCTAAAAAATATTCCATTGCTTTTTTCTATTTTTCCTTGTATATCTTTTTTTAGTGTATATTCAAATATATTACATGGGTTTTTAGCAAGCAAAGCTGCTCTTGTTTCTAGTGGTAATTCTTCTAGTTTTTTTACTCTACTATTCCCATACCAAAAACTAGAGAATAAAAATTCCCTAATTTTTGGTAGAAAATATTTGTATAATTTTAAATCCTTTTCTTTTTGAAAAATTTTCAAACTACAATTTTTATCTTTTAACATTTTCAATATGTATTTTTGATATTTTCCATCCTTAATAACAAAAGGATGAATAAAGTATGTATATTGGTAGTTTGTCTTTAGTTCCATTTAAATTCCTTCCTTTTTTATAGTTGATTGTAATAGTTCATGTTCATGTCTTTTCCTAAATGCCATCTTCCAATAAAATCAACTTTTAAATAGTCTTCTAAATCATATGTTGGTTCTTGTACGATATTTCCTTTGTTATCAATTGATCCCCATTTTCCATCTTTTTTGATTCCTGCATAGCCATAACTGTTTTGCTCTGTTACATCATCATATTGGTAGTCTACTATCACTTTTCCTTCTTTGTCTACAAATCCATATTTTCCATCTTTTTTGCTTTTGAATAATGTGTTATTTACTTGTATTTGTGCTACACTTTTTTCTTCAAATTTGAAATTGTAGTATTTATATTCTTCTCCTTGTTTTAAGGCTATGTATTCTTTGTCATTATCTAAGTCTACCAAAATTCCTGATTGGCAAACACTAAAGGTGTTGTCAATTATATCTGTTTCATAATTTTCTTTTTCTGCTAAGTATATATCTGCTTTTTCGTAATAAGAAATAGCCCTATAGTTCATTTCTACTTTGGTTTCTTTTTGAAGGTTTATGACTCCAAATTTTCCGTTTTGTTTTGCAATAAGTACGCCTGTTTTTGCTTCTTTTAATTCTTCGTATTCAGCTGGAATTGTTATTTCTCCTGTTATTTTCATTACGCCATATTTTCCATCTTTTTGATAAATTATTCCATTTTCTGTATTTTTTAAAACTTCTTTTATTTCGTCATAACCTGTGTTTAATACTTCTGTTCCATTTTTTTCTACTAATACTTGTTTTTGCGCTTGTTTTACTACATACATGTTATTGGCATGAATTTTTTCAATGGCATCATATTTTGGTTCTAAGATAGTTTGGTTAGAATAGTCTACTATTCCATATTTCCCATTTTCTGGTTTTATGATAAATCCTTCTTTGTTGTCTTTTCCTAAGTTGGTTATTTCTATATAGTTAGTTGGTAAAATCTCTTTTCCTTCGCTATCTATGATTCCCATTTTTCCATCTTTTGTTACTTTTAAAGTGTTTTTAATTCCTTCTAATGCTACTATATTATCGTATTCACATGGTCTTAGTTCTTTTCCTGTTAGATTTATGATTCCATATTTTCCGTCTTTTTTTACTTTTAATATATTTTCTTCATACCATATATTGTTACTTGTGTCACAGTTAGCAATGGTTTCTATTTGTTCATATTGTGTGAATATTTCTTCGTTTTTACTGTTTAAGGCTTTGGTTTTATATTCATTAGTTTCATAGTTAACATCATAAATACATAAGAATACATCATTTTTGCTATTTGGTATGGTTATCATTTCTTCATAAGATGGGTCTATTATAATATTTCCTGTTGAATCTATAACACCCCATTTGTTGTCTTTGAAAGCAACAATATAGTCTTTGCTTGCTATTTTTCCTTGTTTTTGATCTTTCGTTAAAATTCCTTTTATTATAATAATAAACATGATGAAAACTACAATAGCAAGTATTACAGCAAATACTTTCTTTAAGTTTAGTTTTGGTTCTTCATATCTTCTTCCTCTACTCATGTTTGTGCCTCCTTTTTGACATTTATAATATATCATAAATCAAGTTTGGTTTCAATACATAATTAATAAATCTCAAGTTTTTATCCTTTTTAAAACTTGAGAGTTTTATTGGTTATAATTTTTCTATTTTTCTTTTGTTCCTTCTGTAATTTCTATTATTTCGTCTCTATTTAGCTTTTCATTTTATCTTTTAGATAAAATTCGATATTTTGCTATTTTTTTGTAAAATGATGATAGCAAAAAAGAGGGATTTTAAGGAACGTCCCCTAATCCCTCTTTTTAAATTTACATACCATCACACTCATATCGTCTTTAATATTGCCAAATGTATTATCTATGGCTTCGTTTAAAATTAAGTCCGCTATTTTTTTGGTGTTGGTGGTTTCAATGTCTTCTAACATGTATTTTACCCATAGTTCTTTGTTTTTGTATTCAATGTTTGCATCTAAGATTCCATCTGAACACATTATCATAATGTCTCCTGTACTTAGGTCTTTATCAAAGGTTTGAATTTGATTTCCTTCTATCATCCCCGTTGGTAAAGAGTTAGATTTAATCATTTGTACTTTTTTGCCGTTTTTGATATAGGTTGGACATGCTCCACTTTTGATAAATTCTATGTTTCCCTCATATAAATCAATAATGGCAATGTCTAGTGTAGCAAATACTTCAGCATTTTGATTGATAAGCATGGTATTGATTAAGTCAAGTGAAATGTTTTTATCAAATCCAGATAATAAAAGGTTTTCTAACATTCTTAGGGCTTGTGTGCTACTTTCTCTTGCTTTGGTTCCTGTTCCCATACCATCACTAATGGCTATTAGGTATTTTCCATCTTTTAATCTAACTTTTAACATAGCATCTCCAGAAATTTCGCTACTATTTTTAGTGGTTTCTCCTGTTCCAATTGCCATGTCATATTTATCATCTGACAAGAAGTTTAATTTTTTTCCAATTGAGGTTTCTTCGTTTTGTACAATCTTTTCTTCTAATACTTGTGTCGTTACTTTTTCTATCGTTTCAATTTTACTAGTTTCTAAGTTTTCATTCATATATACTTCTATTAGATATCGTCCTTCTTTTTTTATTGCCATATCTTGTACTTGTACATCTCTTTGTTTTAGTATTTCTAAAATCTCTGCTTTTTGTTTTTCATATTTTCCTTCTTTTTCAATGTCATTTTGAATTTCTTGTGCCATCTTTTCGATTGCTTTGGAAACACCATTTAATTGTTTTCCCATATTTTTTTTGTTTTCTTCTACTCTTTTTTTCCAAATAAAATCAGATTTGGCTACTTTATAAGAAATATTAAGCATATGAATACTTTGTGCTATATTTTCTTCTAAATATTGGCTAATATCTTCATCATCAAATCCTACAATATAACTATTGCATTTTGCAAATATTTCTAATAAAGCTTGCTTATCTATTTCTTGTTTATCTAATAAATACTTAAATATTTGGTCGATAATTTCTCCTTCTGTGTCTGCCATATCTTCATATAATATATTACTTTTGTATGGCTCTAGGTTATTTAGTAGCTCTGTTATAAAGATTTGCTTATTTGCATCATAAGATGTTTTTTGGTCTTGCCAATAAGTCGTTGCCATTTTTTGTATGGCCTGTGATACTTGATTTAGGTTTTGCGCTACTTCTTTGCTTTTATTTAAAGTTCTATTGGGTGTTACTGGTAAAAGTTTTGTATTTCCAATAAATTCTTCTAAATCAATATGTAAATTATTTGGCACTGCTAATAGTCCAATAAAAGCAATTAATATCTCTTTAAAATGGATTAGCTCTACTGTATATCCATTTGATACATATGCTAAAATCACATTTCCTAATGCAAATCCTACTACTACTCCTATTTTTCCAAATCGATTTAAAATTCCTGCCATCATACCAGAAATACTATAAGCTGCTATCATGATTGGCTCTGATCCTGTAATGACTCCTAATGTCACTCCGTATAGTTACTCCTGCTGTTGTACCAACTAAAATTCCATTTTTCCAACCTAATATCATAACAATTAAGATACTTAAAATATTTTTAATACCAAATCCAAATAAAGAAGTTTCTCCAAATGCAGCTACTGCCATGGCAAGAATTAAGCTTGCTCCAATTAGTTCTTCTATTGTAAAAGCTCTTCTTGTCCAAAAATCTTGTAATACACTAACTGAATTTACAAATATTTTATAAAAAACAAGTCCTATAATTGCTGTTGTTATACCTGTTAGTAAATCATAAATCGTAAAACCAGACATTGCTAGTTTTATGATTTGTATGATTAAAATAGAAATTGTTATATGTTTTCCTATTTTAATTTTTTCGTTTCTTTCTTTTTCATTGTAAATTGGTTTCACAATAAATAGTGCCACTACCAATACAAGGGCTGTTAGAAAATATCCTAGTGCTCCTCCTATTTCATATTTAATAAGATTTCCAATGAAAGATACAACAATGACTCCTAATGCTGGTACAGAAGATGCAAAACAAGCACCCAACATACTGATACTAAATACAGAAAATTCTCCTCCTATGCCTACCATAGATAGCATAAATGAAATGAAATAAATCATTATATTTTTGATTGATAATACATTTGAAAAAACATTTATTTTATTATTTTCTTTTTCCATAACATTTTGAAACATCCTTACCACCTCTTTTATATTTATAGGCTTATTTTACTACTTGTCCTTTGTGGTTTTTGTCTTTTTTAGGGAGTTATTCTAAAAAAGTTTTCTACATTTTATCTTTTTTTTATTCTTTTTTCTTATTCTTGTTTTCTTTTCTATTTTTTATTTTATTACAGAATGTAAAAAAAAGCAATATAAAAAAGAAAAAAGGAGTAATTACTCCTTTTCCCAAAAAGATTCATCTTCTATTTTAATACTTTTCTTTTAATGATAATAATACCCGTGATTAATAAAATTAGTGATGTAATTCCGAGTTATGATATATGGTAAAATATTTTGGTCTTCTCCTGTTGGTCCTGTAATTACCATATTTTTACTATCATCGTCATTTTCACTTGTTGAACTATCAGTTGGATTATAGTTTCCTGGTATGGTATAATCCATTTTTCTACCATCATAAGTATTGATTTCGATATCATTGTCAAATGAAAAGTCTTCATTCATATTAGCCAATAGTCTAGTTAATGTCATACTTTTGGTTACTGCTTTATCTCCTGGTTTCATAGTAGCAAATTCTTTGGTATGTAAGATAACATTGTAAGTTTTTAAGATATCTTCAATTCCTTCTGCTAATCTTCCTTCTTCTAAGTTCTCTAATTTTAGATAATCCCAAATTGGTTCACCTTTTTCATTTAAGTTATTATCTTTATTAAAATTCAATCCAGAATTTGGATAGTCAAATAGGTCAGTTACCGTAGCAATTTTCCAGTTTTTCTCTTTATCTTTTACTCTTCCAAAATCATAGTAGCTTTCCTCATTATAGTCAATTTCACAACCTGAATTATCAACGGTTATATCATATTTTACTCTTAAGGTTGCACCTTGTATAATTTCATTGTCTAATTCGATATGAACATTTCCATTTGGTAAAAATTTCAAATGTTTTATATCATCTTTTCTTGGATCTCCTGAAATAATTTTTTGTCCATTGGCTAAGATTACTTCTACATAAGAAATTTCTTTACTTACTTTTAATTCTTGTTTTGGTCGTCTGATGATACCAAAGTCTATGCAACTAAAGTCATATCTTAGTGTATCATCTGGCGTACTACTTGTGTTTTTATCAATATGGTTTAATTCATCTTTTGTTACATTACAATCCATTCGGATTGACATTCTACTAGTATCTGCATAAATTTCTTTCATTGTACTTGTCTTGCTTGCTGTGCTATAAGTGATAGTTCCTTCACTTGTTCTTTTCTTTCTTAAAGTTTCGTTATCTCTAGCATCTGATAATCTATCTTTTTTGCTGTTAGCAGGATTTTCTAAATCTGGATAAGCATCTTTAGCATACCAATATGGACTTTCATAGTCAATACTATTTGTGTTTGCTGCTCCTTCTTTTGTGGTTCGATATAAGGTAGATTTATAATACTCTACGCCACCTTCTGCTTCTTCTAAGTTTTGTAGTTTATTTCCATTGATGTCATAAAGAACGCTTGTATTTTTATAAGTAAATCGAATGATATATTCTCCTGGTATAATCCCTTCAAATTCGTAATATCCCTTTTCATCTGTCATTTTTGTCGCTTCTATTGGTTCTTGGTTACTTTTTCTTTCGTTTCCTTCTCCTTCTGTTTGATATAAATAAGCTGGTAGCATTTGGATGATATTATTATTTTCATCTGTTTCTAATTTTAATAACTCTACTTTTACATCTTTTACTACATTTTCGTTATTTTTATCGTATTGGCCATCGCCAATTCTTTCTTTGTCATATCCTTCTTTCTTGGTTAATGCTTCTATTGCTTCTTCATTCCATACCGTTCCTGTTATTTTTCTTTGGGCATCACTTTTTAAAACTAATGTTGGTGCTTTATCAACATCGTCTTCATAGGTGTTCATATTGTCTAATATGGTATTTCCTGGTGCAGAGTCTCTATCAATTCCTGCATATTTATTTTTAAAGTTATTATCATCATAAGAAGAATAAGATACTACTTCTGTAATAGAGTCTAATGTTTTTTCTTGTTGCAATAATTTTACAATTGCATTATCGTTTAATTGATACGTTATTTCTATTTCTTTGTTTTTATTTTTTTGTATTTTTATACCATCTTTTGGATGAATTTTGACTCTTTTACGTCCATCCACTTCATCTTCTTCATAATCTTTATTTTCCAATGTATAAGTTTTATTTCCTTCTTTTATACTATATATGCTATAGTCTTTGTCAAAGTAATTGTATAATTCATTTACTACTGTGTTGATGCCTCCAGCTTCATTGGTTAGCTTTATTTTATAGGTAATAAATACTTGTAATTTTCCTTTTTCAGCTATTTCATCATATACCACATCAGAAGAATAGATAGTGGTTGTATAGCTATTTGGTCCAAATTTGGTTCCAAAGTTGACACCAATGTTAAAGATTTGATTATTGTCTGGGTTTTTCTTTTTAAATTCCTCTATTTGTTGTTCTAAACTTTGGAATCTTTTATTGTAGTAGTAAGTGTGTGTATAGCCATTTAATCCTACTTTTGCATTGTCAATATCTTGTACTAACGAGATGTCTGGCATTTCTCTTTCTTTTACCCCTAAATTAATGTTTTTAATTTCTTCGATTCCTTCTTTATAACCTTTTCCTTGGTCAATTCCTTGATAAATGTCATTAATCGTATAGGTTGATTGTCCTAATAAATAATTTGGATTTGCATCTTTTGTGTTAGCAATTAATAAATATTGTTTATCAATTCCTGCAATTGGATATTTTTGATTGTCGTAACCATATAAGTAGTTTCCACCATATAATAACGTAGATTTATAATCTGCCTGCTCATAGTTTAAGTTATAATTTCCGTTTTGCGCTTTTCCTTTTGTGATGGTTTGATAGTTTTCATTAAATTTAGGTCTCAATTTATCGTCACTTGCTTTACTTCCATTATCTATACTTGGTTTTAATTCTATTGATTTGTAACACATTCCATTGTATTCAAATTCTATGTATGCTCCTCGCAAGTCGCTAATTTCTATTTTTTTAGCTGTTTTATCTCTTTGGTAATCTCCAAATAGATAGGCTCCATTTTCTGTTTGATTGTTCGTATTAGTAATCGTATTCGTTACTCTTCTATCTATTTCTTGCCCATTTGCTTTTCTTAAAATAACCGTTACATTTTTTAGTCTTTGGTCAATTCCATTGTTATCATATAAGCCATTTGTTTTCGATTCTTTGTTATTATTTGGTCTGTCTTCCCATACATATCCACTTATTTTTACATATCTTCTTTGATTTTCAATATTTAGATTAACGATCTGTCCAACTGCTGCTACATTAACTTCTATGGTTTGACAAGGTTTTGATTGACTTGTTTCTACATAACCAAAATTTGGGTTTTGTACTTCATATATTTTGTAGATTCCTTTTTTATTTAGATTTCGTATAATAACTTGTCCATTTGCTTCTGTTCTATAGATGGTTGCTTCATTTTTATTGTCTACATATTTTGCTGGTACGCCATCTTGCACCCATTTCTTTTCGGTTTCGTTGTATACCATAAAACCTACATTAGCTAATGGTTGTTTAGAATCCTTGTCATTTTTGATTATTTTTATGTTGGTAAATGGTACCCCTGGCAGTTTCATATCTTTTTCTTTTTCTCTTCTTTGTCCATAAAAAATAGTTGCATGTTGATATCCTGTTGCATTTTCTGCTACTGCTATTCTTGATTCAATTACGTTCATCTTTTTATAAAGCATTATTCTTTCAACAGAATCTACTTCTATATCTTTTACAACAATATAAAAATTATTTCCATTATAACTAGAAGCTGCACTAATATGTTCTATATTTTTTCCATCTTTACTACAAAATTCAGTTTCTTGCATGTTTCCATCTCTTGTATAAATTACCGCTCTCGTAATAGTTCCAAATTCAGCTTGCAAATTGTAGGGACCTATAAAAGTATGACCTTCTTCTGAATATTCTATTGTTTGTTTTGCTCCTTCTCCTTTTTCTGGTGAGTTAGACTTGAATTTTTGGTTTACTACCGTCTTTGCATAATTATCTGCACCAACATCTGTATTCCAATAGATTCTATTATTGTAATCTCCATAGTAATCTGGATTATTGTCATTATTTCTAATTCGTTGAATTCTTCCTCCATAACTTTCGTTATTGTCCCAAACCCAACCTCTTATTAAGTTTTTCCAACTAGGCACCCTTCCTGTTTCTCCATTAGTTGTCGACATATAGGCAATATACCCTAACTTTTGTTCTCTTATACTTGTATTATTTTCATTGGTATCTACTACTAAACTAATTCTATATCCACTTCCACCTCCAACTGCATGGTGTCCTACACATACTGCTCCTACATTATCTACTGTTTCTAATCCTGTATGTGGCCATCTACCATTTGTATATTCTGGTTCTACATATCTATATCCATCGGTTATAAATGGTTGACTCTGTAGCCATGCACTACCATTTTTATTCATACTATGCCATACACCTGCAGCACTTTTGAAAATGTCTCCTGCTCCATAAGGACGTTGTGTATGATCAAAATATCCTGGTCCAAGTATTCCTTGACACATTGAATCATCATAGCAGTAAAAATGATAATCATTCCAAGCAAAAGATTGAATTGGAAATAGAAATAGCAACAGTCCTAACATAATCATTCCTATTTTTAATACATTTTTTTCTAACTTTTTCATGGTTTCCTCCTTTCCTCTAAAATTTTTCTTCAAATTCTTTTGTTCTTACTATCTTTTTAATTATTAAGTAAGCTCCTCCTCCAATCATTACTATTATCATAAATACTAAGCTAAAGTACATCATAATTCCTCCTGTTCGAATTGAAACAATTATTTCTGCTGTGCTTATATCATCTTCTCCTTGTACTTTATTTCCTGGTGTTGAATCAATATCTTGCAATGCTATACTATTGCTTGCTTTAGCAATTTCTGCCATATTAATAATAGTGCCTGTATTGTTAGAAGTCATTTTCTTAATTAAAGTTAAAGTCACTGTTTTACTTTCTGTTGGTTCAATAATCTGATTGGATAATTCATTTGAATGTAATTCACCATTTGTAGATTGATACCAGTTTTTATTCATTTCTGAATTAAACAACAAATCTTCTGGTTTATAGTCTACAATATCATTAGCATATCCGCTTATTTTTCCTTCATTGGTTACTTCTATCTTATATTCTATAATAATCATGCTATTTTGTATTGTTTTACTATCTAATTCCACCTTAGCAAGTTTTTCTTTCCCATATTGCTTTACCGTGGTTCCTTTATTATTTTGAATAATAATTTTATCAATATATTTATCTAATCTTAAATCAAATTCTTCTTTCTTAACAAGTCCTGCATCAATATTTACTAAATTCGTTTCTTGAATTGTTAATGTTTTAGTTATTGCTACTTGTATCGATTGATTATTTAAATTTATTGTTTTTGTAATTACATCTGAGTTTCCATCTTGATTGATTCCCTCTTTTTGATATTCTGTCACACTATATCGAGTAGCATCATATTGAAATACAACTAAATAATTTCCTTTTGATAAATTGGTAAATTCATACATTCCACTTTGATTGGTTATTGTCGTTTCTTTTACTTCTCCTGTGCTTTCTTCTAGTAATAAAACTGGTATATTATTCAATCGTGGCTCTGCTATGTCCTTTAATCCATTTTGATTTTCATCTACCCAAACTAATCCAGAAATAGATTGTTTGTTTTGTTCTGTTGGATCTTCTGGTTTAAGTTGTTCTTTTCCTTCTACTTTATATGTAATTTCATTGGTTTTAACATTAATTGTACTACCTATAATTTCTGCATAATTTGTAACCGTATTTTGATAGATAATTTCTGTATCCACAATTGTATGGATTTTTATCACGATTTTTTGATTTGCTTGCATCTCAATTCTTGCACTAACACTATTTGCTGCCATTAATAAGTCCGTTCTTGTTTCTCCATCTAAAAGATAAGCTTCTTGTACAACTAATCCTGTTGGTACTTCATCTGAAAAATATAAACTCTTTTCAATATTTCCTTGATTTTCTATTTCAAAAGTAAATGTTAAATCATCTTTGTCTTTTATGGTATCTTTTTGAATATTAGCTGTTTGTTGTGCTTTAATAAGAGTTTCTGATTGATAAATGGTTCTATAAATGTAATTAGATATATATGCTTTATTTTGTGTTATTGCTTTAAAATATAAACTAGTATCTACTTTTAGTTGGTCATATGGTAGACTCTTTGCTATAAGGCCTACTTGTATTTTAATTGTTTCATTTGCTTCTATAGAATCAATTTTTAATCGAAGTACTTTATCTTTATATTCAACAAATTCATACTTACTATCTACGTCGATAAAAATTCCTTCTGTTGAAAAATTTAATTCTTCTGGTACTTCTAATTCTAGTATCGTGTCCTTAACGGTTACTTTACTTATATTTTGAACATGAAATACAATGGGATAGGTTTGTTTTGTTAGTATATCAATTTCTTCTTGATAAAAGCTTTCTAGTTTTACTTTTAACTCTGCTTGCTTTATAAAACAAGTTGGTGTTGTTATGGTTGTTTGCTCTAGATTATCTCCTGTTATTTCAATCGTTCCTGTTGTAGTTTGGTCATCTTTTGTTACTTCTTTTACTGAAATTTGGTATCTAAATTCTTTTGTTTCCCCTGCTTTCATTTCTTCTATTATTATTTCTTTTGCTGCTAATTCTGGATCTTCTTCTATTCTAGTGGTAGGCTCATCTACCTCTCCATCTCCTGATTGATAATGTCCTGGTATTTCATTATAATAAATAGCATTTGTGTTAGTTGCCTTTATTTTTATATGATTTAGCGTCTCTTGTGAATGATTTGTTATTTTCATTTCATAAGTAATTCCTTGTCCTTCATAGACTTCTTGTCCTTCTGTTAAAATTTCTCCTCCTGTTATTCCTTGTACTTCCATTGTTAACTTTTCTGTTTTAGTTTTTACACCTATATCTTCTTTGGTTTTCTTATTCGTCTTAAAACTAAAGGTCGAATTAGTTTCTATACTATCTCCTAAATAAATATAAGTTACTTCTAAATTAGTATAGCTTTCTTCATTTTCTTCTAGATTTTCTTCGATAACTAATGGATAAGAAAGTTTAAGTCCTTCTGATGGTTGTAGGGTATTGTCTTGTAATGCTAATTTAAATGATTTTATTTTTGTAAAATCTTCTGGTGTTTGTGTCCAATTTTGACTATTTTTTTCCTCATTTGGATTTTCAGAATAGTAAATTTGTGCTTTTTCTGCTTTAATTTCTTCTGTTAGTTTCATTTCAAAAGTTGCTCTTAATTCTTCTCCATTTATTTCTTCTGTTCCAATAGTAGGTATTTTTCCTAAGATTGCTACATCTGTTATTTCATTTTCATAGTTATTGATAATCGTAATATCTTGTGTTGCTGTTTTTGCTTCTCCCCCTATATCTAGCTTTGCTTCTTTTACTTTATCATCTATATTTTCTATTTTATCTCCTTCGTTGTTATAGTTAGCTATAGTATTTACCATTAACACACCATATTTAGAGTTTAATTTAATTGGTACTACTTTGCTAAATTCTTCTCCTGGTCTATTTTCATTGGTATATAACATCGTAATTTCTGTATCTTTACTTGGTACTGTTTTTTCCATACTAATATCTGCTGTAATAGAAATTTGAATTCCCTCATTAATAGCATTTTCAAAATGAGTTTGTTCTCCTTGTAACTGCATTTCAATTATTTTTTGTTTGTTTTCCCCTTCATAAAGAATTGGATTTACAATGTTTATTTCATCTTGTGCATTTAATTGCGTTATATTTTTTACTTGTATCAATAATTCAGCTGGTAAAACTATTTTTACCATTGGATTTTTGTATAGGTCATATTCTATGGAATCACTTTTTAGTGTTACTAAAAACTGTACATTCTCATTTGTTTGTAAAGTTGATAAATTGGTATTATTAATTTCTAGCTTAGCTTCTGTTTTCGTATCTTTTAATGTAATTTGTGCCTCTGCTATTTCTTCATTTGCTCTCGTTTTCGTAATCAATTTTGTAAATGTTTTTAATTGTTCTTTATTATAAACTTGTTCTCCTTTTATAGCTTTCGTATGCGAAATTGTAATTTCTCCTTCTATTACTGGTTTTGATATTGTGATTTTAGGAGCATTTATTTCTGTTTCATAATTTATGATAATATTACCACCTTCATATGCTACTGTTTCTTTTGTAATTTGTGATAATACATTATTGGCTTCATCCGTTATTGTAATTTGTCCATCTTCTCCTAATATTCTATCAAATTCTTCTTTTTTCACTTTTGTACTTTTATAGATTGTTTGGTCTTTTACAGAATATACATTAGTATCATCTGAAAATTCTTCGCTTTCTTTTGTGATTTCTATTTGATCAGTTACTTCTTGGCTAGAAATTTGTATGGTGTTATTTTCTGTATAAATAGTCTCTTGTTCTGCTTTTGCATAAAGGTAACCTTTGTATAATTCATTTGTTGCATTTTTTTGAAGTGATACAATATTTCCTATTGGGCTAATTTCAACTGATTTTGTTTCTGTTTTTTGGATTTCTTCTTTAGTAAATAATTTGGTATGACTCGTTGCATTTATCTCTATAATTCGATTATTAGCTTCTATTTCTTGGTCATAAAGGTAGATTACTTGATAATTGTTTTTTGCTTTTCCCCAAATTAGATTATTGGTATTTCTAATTTGTACTACATTGGCATCTGGCATGTATTCTACTTGTTCTTCTGATAAACGGATTCCGTTTTCTATTACATAAATTTCTTTTGGTTGTTGCTCTAAAATAGGTACTTGTATAGATAAAGTTTCGTTTTCTCTTGGTAATGCATTATTTACTACTTCTGTTGTTATTTCTTGTTGTAATAAAACTCCTATTTCGGGAATTACTCTGTACTTTTTGATTTCTTGATTCAATATAATATCTGTATTTTCTGTCCAATTTACTTTTAGATTTCTTTTCGTGTCTATCTTTTGTTCTGTTTCATTTTTATATTTTCCCTCTAAACTAATAGTCGTTTCTTTTTGGAAATAATCCGCTTCCAAATTTTCTTTTTTATTAAATTGGATTGGAATTTCAAGCTTTACATGATTCCCATAAACAATGGTATTTAATTCTATTTCATTTGTTTCTAAGTTGATATTTTTAATGTAGGTATTTTGAACTTTGTCTTTTTGCAAAGTAAAGTTTGCATTTTCTATTTTTATTTTTCCCTCACTTAATATACCCTTTTCCTTGACATTGATTTCTAGATTTAGAAATCGCTCAGACGAAATGGTTGCTTCTTCATTATTTAAATAGCTATCGAATTCAACATTTTTTATGTTTGTACTAATATTTCTTTGTTCTTCCATAGCAATTGCAATATTTTGACCTAATACAATAAAGTCAAACATAGATAATGTTGCAATCAAAATAGATACTAAAATTATTTTTCCTAATTTCTTTTTCATAAATTCCCTCCAAATTTTGTAGCGGTATTTCTCCTTACTCTATATGGTACTGTGTTTTGTTTTGAAAATCAATGGTAGTTTTTTCCCTTTTCTTTTAGTAGCCTCTAAGCTTTTACGGAAACAAGTTTCCTCTTTTTTAGCTTTTATTGTTAAGTTTTGATTACAATTTTATAACATTTGTAATCACTTTTTTCGTAATTCCTCGAAATCCTTTATTTGCGTAAGTTTTAAAAGAACACACCTTTTTAGATGTGTTCTTTTCTAAATTATTTTAATACTATTTTTTTGATTAATATTATTCCTGAAACTAGAATTCCTAATGAGCTAATTGTAAGTATAATGTAAGCTATGTAATTAGTAGTTCGTCCTGTTGGTGGTACAATGAATATATTTTCTGCTTTTGCCTCATCTGGCTCTTTTACTCCTTCACTTGGAATATAATTTCCAGGTATGGTTGTTAAAGTAGATCCTCCTGATTTGATTACTTTGATAATTTCTGCATCATTTCCTATGTTTGTGTCTTCTTCTTGTAAAACACTTGGCAACATTTTGTATATTTTTATGCTTGTTTCTGCTCCGTGTTTTACCAATTGGTTGTAAGTCTGCAGATAGATTTTCTGTATGCATAATGGTGTTAGTTGCATTGACAGTTTCTTTTAATTCTTTTGCTAATAATCCATTTGTCTCTATTAAGTCTATCTTTTCTTTATTTGTATAAGTATGCCATCCATCTTTTTCTTCTGTTGCATTATTAGATGTATTATTGTCTAAATAATCAATAATGGTTCTTGCATCTAATTTAACCAGTTGTGCATTATTTTGTCCATATCCTTCTCCATATAAATAATAGTCTTTATTTTGGTAGTCTAATTCACTGATATTATTTACTTTGAAGTGATATTCAATTTCTAATCTTGAGCTTTGTAAGATTTCGTTATCTACTTCTATTTTTAATTGTCCATTAGCAGCCTGCGATTTTGGAATATAAACAGCAAATTTTATGATATCTTCTAATTGTCCCTCTTTTGTTATTTTAGCATCTACTAATACATTACCAGTTGGTAATATTACTTTAGCTTCTTTTATTTTCTTTTCTAAAGATAATGCTTGTTTTGCTCTTTCTATAATTCCAAAGTCTATGTTTTTCAAGTAATTTACATGCTTTTGTTTCCCATCTGTTGGTTCTGTTCCATATTCTATGTTTACCCTAAAAGTTGGTGTGTTAGAAGCCATTTGGGTAATAATATTTTCTTTTGTTCCATTTTCTAATTCTATTTCCCCTTCATAATGATAAATGGTTTGTTTGTTGCTATTAATTATATTCGTTGATTGTTTATCAATTTCTTGTCTTATGTCATAACTATCCATTGCATCAGAATATCTTGGTTCTAACATTTTATACCATTCTAAGTTTTTTTGTCTCTCTTTGTCTTTGTATATAGTTCCTTTGTAATCTTGCACTCTTATCTTTTGTTCTTCTCCTGCTTCATCTAAATAAGTTTGTCCTCCCCATATGTAAGAGATCTGATATTGTTCTGGTATAAATCCTTCAAAGCTAAAAGATCCATCCTCTTTTGTTTCTGTTTGTGCTTTTTTCCATTCTTTCTTTGCTTCATCATAGATATCTGCTACTTCTCCTGTTTTCATGTTAATTAATTGTACGGTTACTCCTGCTATTCCTTTTTCTTTGTCTTGGTTATAAGTTCCATCTCCTTGACGAATTTTTCCACTATTTAAATCTGTTTTGTTAAATCCGTTTGTTTCTAGTGGTTGATCTATATATACGATTCCATCTGTTTTTCTTTCTTCTTGTAGTACTAGTTTTAGTCCTGGTGCTTTGTCTGTGTCATCTTCATAAGTTTTCGTATCGTTTAAGTTTAGGTTTCCTGGTTGTGAGTTTTCGTCAATTCCTGCATAGCTATTTCCATTTTTATCTTTTACAGAATAAGATGCAATTTCAGCAATATTATCTAATTTTACCTCTTCTTCTTCTTTTTGATTCTTTTCTACAATTTCTTGTATTTTATTTTGTTTTACTTCTAGCTGTACATAAATGGAGCTTTCTTCTGTATTTCCTAATTGCATATTAATATTTTTGATCTTTATTTTGTAATACAAATCATAACCTGATTGTTTTTGGATATCAAAAGCTATTTTACTGTTCTCTACAATTTCACCAGTATTATCTACTTCTTTTCCAATAGTTATTTTTTCTTTATCAATTTCATATTTGTCATCATAATAGTCATCAATTTCATTAATAACAGTTGTTAAGTCTGTTTTATTTTTTATTCCTATTTGATAGGTTACTCTTACTCTTAATTCATTATCATTGTTGTTTTCAGTATCTTTGTAGTATACGTCTGATGGATATAAAGCTCTTGTATAAGACATACTTCCATATTTGCTAGCAAATCTTACTTGTGGTGTCATGTTATAACCACTTTCTCCTTCTGTTCCATTTTCTCCATATAGATTTTCATTAAATCGGTCTGCATATTTATATAGATGTTCAGCATTATTAATAGTTACTTTGGTACTGTGAATATCTTTTACTAGTGTTAAATCTGGTTGTCCTCTTTTTTGGATTCCTAAGTTTATATCTTTTACTTCTTCGATTCCGTTTTTTCTAATTTCTTCTGGTGATTTTATTTTATCTAAGTTTCCCTGGTAAGCGTTTCTTATGTTTGCTCGAATAATATATTGCTCATCCACTCCATTAACTGGGAATTTGCTTTTTGCATTCTCAATATATCCATAATTATATTTAGATTCATCTTTGTCTGCTCGATAAGAAATTTCACTTTTATAGTCTTCTTCTTTATAGGTTAAGTTATATTGGTTGGATTTTCCTTGACTTATTACTTTATAGGCATTGTTAAAATCTGTTCTGTTTTTTCCTTCTGTCGCTTTGTTTCCATTTGGTTTGTTTGTTATTGCTTCTACATTTTGATAGCACATTCCATTGTATTGAAATTCAATATAATAGTTTGGTAATTGATTAATTAGTACATCAACAAATTGGTAATTACCTTTTTTGCCTGTTATTTTGCTATCTATAATATTTCCATTCATATCTTTTAGTTCTACCTTGATTCCTTCTAATAATTTGTCATTTACGTCTTTTTCATTTCCGCCAAATTGTCCATCATTATATAACTCGTTAGTCTCTTGTTCTTTTCCTTCTTCCCAAGGTAAGTTTTCCCATACATAGCCTGATAGTTTTATATATTTCCTTTCGTTTTTAACTGTTAGTATATCTTCATTTGCACTTAGGGTAGTAGCCCATTCTTTAAATTTAAATTTTTGACTATTACTATTTTTTGTATTTTTTGCTTGTAATTGATTATTTACAACTTCTAAGCATTGACCATTTTGTTTTGATACGATTTTATAATATCCATTTTCTGCACTTTGAATTTTCCACTTTTGTGTATTTTCATTACTTGCAACATAAGCTTGTATGTTACTACCATTTAGGGTTACATATTTGTTACTTGCTATTGAAATAATATGATAGTCCCCATTTCCTAAATATTTAACAAAAAATCTTTGCCCTATTGAATTGTTTTTTTGACTACTTTGAATGGTAACACCATTGTATGGATCTGAATTATGTAAACTGATTGTTTTGTTGCTATTGATTCCTGTTTCTATTTCATAAATTCCGTCCTTGATTGTTTTTAGTTTGTCTTCTATTATACTTGGATCTTTATCTGGTCTCGTTTGATATGATTTTTGTCTTGTTACTGTTACAGTAGCTAATCTTCCTTTTCCTAATTTTGTCCCATTTGCTTCCCATGAAATGTACTCATCATCTACCTCATATCCATAATGATCCCCTACAGATATTTCTTTTACTTGATAATTTCCTGTTAATAAGTTTACAATTTCTATTTTTCCATTATTATCTGTTATAAATTCTGTTGCTTGATTATCATCATTGGTTACTTTAAAATTACTCAAATAAATTTTTCCTGTTACTGTTTTTTGTTCCTGGTTATTTGAATCAACTGCAATTAAATATTTTCCATCTTGATTTGCTATTTTAAATGTAACCCCATTTAAAACTGTATTATTACTGGTATCTTTCTTTTGTATGGTTAGATTTCCTGTATATTTCGCATTAGCCAGACTATATTCTCTTTGTGTTCCTTTTACTACTTTCACATTGTCACTTTCCATTACTTGATATCCATAGTGAGGATTACTTATTTCTGTTATTTTGTAAGTTCCTACTTTTAAATTTTCAATGTGGATTCTTCCATTGTTATCTGTTATAAATATTCTATCATAGTTATTATTTCCTGTTCCTTCTACTCTTATTGTTACACCACTTAGTTTGATATTAGAATTGTCTGCATCATGTTTCACGATGTCTAACATACCTCTGAAGTCTGTCCATTCTATACGATGAGTTGTACTTATTGGTTCAGTTGTAGTTGAACTTGTTTCAAATATCCTATGTGCTTGTACATCTTGTGCATTTGGACCTGCCATTTCTATTCCCCAATATTTATTTATTACTTGAAAATTATATCCATAAACTGCGTGGTGTAACAATAAGAGTAG
>CATOLW010000003.1 GCA_951800935.1 uncultured Clostridium sp. | reverse complement strand
AGGGATTAGGGGACGTTCCTTAAAATCCCTGTTTCAGGGATTGGAGGATAGCCTTATCTGTTATCAAGTAACAAAAAAATTACAGATAAATAATACTTTTAAGCTTTGTCCTTTCTATTAAGATTAAAATTTGGAAAATATTAGAAGTTTATCTTGTTTTTATTCAAAAAAAATGTTATACTAAATACTGGTCTTATAAAAGACTACTTATGAATTTATTTTTAGACTATTTCCCTTCTTTTTTATAGATTGGTTAGTAAAAAGTTAATTCAAATCTATGATAAAGGAGGATTTTATAATGGAAAACAATTACGAAGATATTACACTTACTTGTAAAGATTGTGGTAGTGAATTTGTATTTACTGCTGGTGAACAAGAATTTTATGCACAAAAAGGTTTTGAAAATCAACCAGTAAGATGTGCTGTGTGTAGAAGATCAAGAAAACAACAAAGAAATTACAATAACTAAAAACAAAAAAAAGAAGGGACAATTAAGAATCATCCTTAAATTGTCTCTTCTTCTTTTAAATGACTATATTTTAACTTGGTTGCCATTCCTCCTCGTAAATGTCTTTGTGCTTTATTTTCATCTAAAATAATTCTAACTTCTTTTGCTAATCCTGGATTTATCTTTCTTAGTCTTTCTGATACGTCTTTATGTACTGTACTTTTACTGATTCCAAACTTTTTAGCTGCTCCTCTTACCGTATCTTTTGAATCAATTATATATTGTGCTAAACTAATAGCACGTTCTTCGATTGATATACATTTCATAAAGAAAACCCCCATATGAATACTTTTGTTTAATTGTATTCTTTCTATCTGGAGGTTAGAACTTTAAAATGCTTTAAGCAACTTATTTGATTTTTTACTAATTTTATGCTAAACTCATAATTAGAAACATTATGTAGATTATTTTTTGTCGTACAAAAAAGGAGGATACTATCATGGCAAATAGGACAAAAATAAGAAATGTTTGTAGTTTCGATTGTGGAAGAGATACTATTAAGTGTTACTGTGAAATTGATGGAAAAGAATATATTTCCAATATTCATCTCAGCTATAATTTTAGCACTAAACGGGATTTTCTCTTTTTGGTTGGAAACTTTATAGACTCAATTCCAGCTGACATAGATACCATTGGTATTACTTTTCCTGGTCTATGTACAGCAACCAAACTTTATGAAACAAGTTTTTCCTATTTAGAGAACTTAGCTAGTACAGACTTTGTACATTTAGATTGCAATGTTATCTTTATCAATCATGGTCATGCTTCACTAGTCTGTGCATTTCAGGAGTATCCAGATGCTAATGTTATAGTTACTGGTACTAGTAATATGGAAATTCTCTATGGAACTCGTATTGGTAGTGAATTATTTGTAGGTAATTTTGGAATAGTAGGAAAATTTCCTAGTAATATGGTCGACAACCAGAACTTTAGATTTCTTTTTACAAATGTGATAAGTATGGTTAAACCCGATCTAATTTGTTTGTCTAGCAATTTTTACCACTGTTATCAATCTATGATTGATTCCCTTAAGAATTATTCAAATTATTCCATTGTAACTTTTAGCAAAGAACTCTATACTAATTGCATCGGAGCTACCGTGTATGCCAAAAATTTTGACATACACCAAGAGAGGAACACATGAAAATGTGTCCCCCTCTTTTTTTAAACATTCTTTTTATTATTATAAATTCGATCTAGCAATTCATCTGGATAAGCTCTATCTATAAACTCATCGACTGGTCCATTTGCTGGTATATTTTGGCGTCTTTCTTGCTGACGATTTCCTGCCATACAAGATATCATAATATCAAAAATCATAAATAGCATGAAAAACAGCGTAAAAGTTCTAATCCCTGTTTTGTCAATTAGTGGCTCCATTTTTTGAAAAGATGGGTATACAATTTTCAAATATACAATTGCAATAATTCCCCAATATACACAGTATAGCAAAGATGTTCTACCATTTAGATTCATAAACAGATGTGAATAATCCCATGAAATTGTACCAAAAAATATTTCCTGAAAAAAAGAACATACATATTCCAAGGCACCTCCCATTATCATTCCAGAAATAAATGTTTTTTTTGGTTCTTGTATATTAGAAATTAATATATAATAAGCAACTGCTCCTATTCCATAAATTTGTATAAATGGACCATAAATTAGTCCTTGTCTTATTTCTATCGTTCTTGTGTATACTAGTGCATACAACATTTCAGCAAAAAAACCAAATATACTACCTATTACAAATATCCAAAATATTTTTATGATATAATTTATTATCTTCTTTCCCATATATTTCCCCATCTATTTTGATTTTCCACATTATATACTAATTATGTGGAAAATGAAAGACTTATTTTAGAATTAATAAAATCTTCATTTATTTTATCATATCTTTTATTACCTCTCCTGCTATGATAAGTCCTGCTACTGAAGGAACAAACGATATACTTCCAGGTACTGATTGCTTCTTAATTTGAGTTGGTTCTTCTTTGGAATACAATACTTTTAGCTGATTTATATTTCTTTTCTTTAATTCTTTTCTTATTACTCTAGCTAATGGACAAACTGAAGTTTTTTTGATATCTGCTATTTCAAATCTAGTTGGATTTAACTTATTAGCAGTTCCCATACAAGATAAAATTGGAATATGTTTTTCATTTGCCCTTTCAATCAATCTTATTTTGGTTTTTACTGTATCTACAGCATCTACTACATAAGAAAATGAATCATTTATTAAATTTTCTTCCGCTTCTTCCATTTCTTGTGGCATATAAGTTTCTACCTTTAAATCTGGATTAATTTCTAAAATTCTTTGCTTCATTACTTCTACTTTTTTTTGGCCAATTGTTTGATGATTTGCATGAATTTGTCTATTTAAATTGCTAATTGAAACAACATCATTATCGATTAAAACAATATGTCCTACTCCACTTCTTACCAATCCCTCTACCACAAAAGAACCGACTCCACCAACTCCATAAATAGCAACTTTTGCTTGTTTTAATTTTTTAATTCCCTCTTTTCCAATTAACGCTTCTGTTCGACTTGTCCAAGTTTCCTCCATTTATTCTCATTCCTTTCGCCCCTATTATAGCATAAATCCTTTTTTTATGCTATAATAATTTCATAGGAGATTACTATGCTAAGAATCAATAATATTAAAATTAGAAAAAATCTAACTGAATATCAAGTATTAGAAACTGCCCTTCAAAAAGCACAGGTAAAAAAAGAAGATGTCCTTAATTGGCATATTTCTCGTAAATCAATTGATGCTAGAAAAAAAGAAGATGTTCATTATAGCTATTGTATCGATATTCAAGTCAAAAATGAAAATTTATATAAAAAATTAGAAAAGATAAAACAGACAAAAATTCCAGAAATTCAAACTAATTTATCTAGTCGTCCTGTTATTGTGGGAGCTGGACCTGCTGGACTTTTTGCTGCCTTAACCTTAGTTCAAAACAATATAAAACCAATTATTATTGAACAAGGAAAACCTGTAGAAAAAAGGCAAGAAAGTGTAGCTACCTTTTTAAAAACAGGAAAACTAGATACTTCTTCTAACGTTCAATTTGGAGAAGGAGGTGCTGGTACCTTTTCTGATGGAAAATTAACAACTGGCATTCATAATCCTTTTTGTCAAAAAGTATTAGAAGAATTTGTACACTTTGGTGCACCAAAGCAAATTCTATACCTTTCCAAACCACATATTGGTACTGATAATCTAATTCATATTATTAAAAATATGAGAGAATATATCATAAAAAAAGGTGGAACCTTTCTTTTTGATACCAAAGTAATTGACTTTGAAATTAAAAATCATCAAATTGTTAGTTTACGTACTCTTTGTCATCAAACAGAAGAAAGTATTTCTACCAATCATGTTATTTTAGCCATTGGACATAGTGCCAGAGATACTTTTGAAACTCTTTATCAAAAAGGAATTTCTATGGAAGCCAAAAATTTTTCTGTTGGTGTTCGTATTGAACATTTACAAAAATGGATAAATGAGGCTCAATATGGTACTACTACCAAATTGAATTTACCACCAGCAGAATACAAATTAGCTTACCATGGTAATAACGGTCGTTCTTGCTATACTTTTTGTATGTGCCCTGGAGGCGTAGTTATGCCTTCTTCTAGCGAAAAAAATACCATTGTAACCAATGGTATGAGTTATTTTTTGCGTGATGGCACAAATGCTAATTCTGCTCTTTTAGTTAATGTAACACCAAAAGACTTTACTAGTAATTCTCCTTTAGCTGGTATCTATTTTCAAAAAGATTTAGAAGAAAAGGCTTTTTTACTTGGTGGTTCTAATTATTATGCTCCTGTACAAAGAGTAGAAGACTTTTTAAACAATCAAAAATCTATACAGTTAGGACAAGTGCACCCCTCTTACCAACCAGGAACCACTTTAACTAACTTAAATGATATACTGCCAGACTTCGTTGCCAATACATTAAAACAAGGCATTCGGGTTCTTTGATGCAAAACTACATGGATTTGCTCACCCCGATAGTATTCTAACAGGTCTTGAAACACGTAGTTCTTCTCCTGTAAGAATTATTAGAGATAAAAAACTGCTTTCTAATATTTTAGGCATTTATCCTTGTGGTGAAGGTGCTGGTTATGCAGGTGGCATCATGTCAGCAAGTGTAGATGGTATAAAATGTGCAATTCATTTGCTTAAAAACAACTAATTGTTTTTAAGCTTTTTTATAATTTCACACAAGTTCTCAACTAAATAGTCTACATCTTCTTTACTATTATCTTCTCCAAAGGTAAGTCGCAAAGAACCATGTGCTAATTCATCTGACAAACCAATACTAGCTAACACATGAGATGGTGAAGATGACCCGAGAAGTACAAGCAGAACCTGCAGATGCACAAATTCCTTTTGCATCTAAATTTAATAATAAAGCTTCTCCATCTATAGAAGGAAAAGAAAAATTTGCATTTCCTGGTAATCGATTTTCTATTCCACCATTTAAAACAGCTCCTTCAATTTTGTCTTTTACTTGTTTAATGCATTCATCTCTTAAACTTTTTAAATGTTGCATGTGTTCATTTAAGTGTAATTTCGCTAATTCACAAGCTTTTCCTAGTCCTACAATTCCAGCTACATTTTCAGTTCCTGCTCTTTTATTTTTTTCTTGATGACCTCCATCCATAAATTTTTCAAATTCAATTCCATTTCTTACATATAAAGCTCCAATTCCTTTTGGTGCATATAATTTATGTCCAGATAAAGACAAACTATCAATTCCCATTTTTTTCACATCAATTGGAACATTTCCACAGGCTTGCACAGCATCTGTATGAAATATAATATTATACATTTTAGCAATTTTTGAAATAGTTTCAATTGGTTGTATGCTTCCTATTTCATTATTGGCAAACATAATACTAATTAATATGGTATCATTTCGAATGGCATTTCTTAGTTCTTCTATGTTAACAATTCCTTGTTTGTTTACATTTAAATAAGTTACTTCAAACCCTTGTTTTTCTAATGTCTGACAAGTATGAAGTACCGCTGGATGTTCTATTTTACTCGTTATGATGTGTTTTCCTTTTTTTTGTTTGGCATAAGCAATTCCTTTTATCGCTGTGTTATCACTTTCTGAACCACAGCCTGTAAAATAAATTTCATTCGAATTGCAGTTAATTAATTGAGCTACTTTTTTTCTAGCTTCTTCAATTGCTTTTTTAGAGATTCTTCCTATGCTATAAAGAGAAGATGGATTCCCATAATTTAAAGTAAAATACTCTTGCATTTCTTGCATGACTTCTTCTTTTACTCTGGTTGTAGCTGCATTGTCAAAATATCTTATTTTCATCTAATTTCTTCCTTTCATTCTTTTTATTTATTATATTCAAATTGGTTTATTATATTTCGTTAATTTCTAAAAGATATTCATTTTTATTTTTTCTAAGTTTTGTGTAACTGCTTGATAACCATATTGATAACAAGCATCCATTTTCTCGATATCTAAAAGGCCTGTTTTATCTGTTTCAATTGTTAATACAAAATCACTTCGTTCTAAACTTTCTTCTGAAATCTTATTTCCCATAATATCAATCGTTCTCATCGCAATATCCATTACATTGCTATTTTCATCTACATCGTCTGCCTTAAAATTAATGGCAATTACTTTATTTACTCCTTGTTTTCTTACTTCTGACACAGGAATATTATCTAAGATCCCTCCATCTAAAAATTTATGTGTTTTAAAATCACAAGGACAAAATACACCTGGAAAGCTACTACTAGCTCTTACTGCTTTTCCAATTGATATGTCTGTAATGTATCGGGTTTTATCTTGACTTTCTTTTGGTATATGATTGGTAAAAATATATTCCTTTGAACATTTAACATCTACTGTTGGAATGACTAATGGCATTTTAGTAATATCTTTTATTTTTTTTATTCCTCTTCTACTAGCAATATTATCATATGCTTTTTCAATGCTTTCACCTGTTTTTAATCCGTGGAATACATACCTTTTTATTAAACATAAAGTTTCCTATTCCTGATATAATAGGACTTGAGTTTATTTCTACAACCTCTTTGGCATATCTTTTAAATAGTATGTAAATATAATAAGGAGAATATCCCATGGCATACAAAGAAGCTACTAAACTTCCTGAGCTAGTGCCTCCTATGGCATCAATCTTTATCCCATTATCTTCTAGTGCTTTTAAAGCTCCTGCATGTGCAATCCCTCGAATTCCTCCTCCAGATAAAGCAACTCCTAATTTCAAATCAATAACCTTCTTTCCTTTCTAAGCTATTATTAGTATTAACCAATCATATGATTCTAAAACAAAAAATGCTAATTAGGATTTCTCCTAATTAGCATCTGTATAATAAAATTCTCCAAAACCATAAGTTACACAATAATATTTCCCAATAAAAGATGGTTGTTTTTGATTTTTTATTTCATAGGTTGGTGCTACTACCTCTTGACCTTGTTCATTGATTGCTCCCCATTTTCCTTCTTGATTTATTGTCGCAAATCCGTATTCATTAAATTCATAAGCTCTATCATATTTGTAATCTACAACGGTTTTTCCGTCTTTATCTATAAATCCGTATTTTCCGTCTTTTTCAGCAACAAACAATTTATTCGTAGCATATACTTCTGTATTTCTTAATTCTTTTCCTTCTTTGCTAAAATATTTTATTTCTGCTTCGTTGTATACCTTGATATATTGCTCTTTTACTTCAATTGTTGCATTTTCCATTTCACAAATTTTTTCCATTTTAGTTGAATATATTTGCGTTACACTATTTTGTGCTATCATGGCTTGAATCAAATCTGTATCTTGTATTTTTTGTAGAGAATCATGATTCATTTCTACTTTTATGGTTCCCTTATCATCTAGTATTCCTAGTTTTCGATTCTCATCGCTAGCAATAAAATAGTTATCATATAAGTATTCAATGTAGTTGTAATCTTCTTTAATTAATTGCTTTCCTTCTTTGTTAATAACACCATATTTAGTTCCTTCTTGATTATTAATTCTTATTTTGTATTTTTCATTACTTGTATTTAAAATTGCTACATTAGCATCAATGTTAGCTTGTGTTCCATTGTTATTATAAACTGTCGTTCCTTGTTCATTTTGGGCATAAAAGTAAATACCTGTGATATCAATTTGATTATATTGTACAGGAACTATTAGCTTTCCTTCTAGGTTTGCAATTCCATATTTTTTACTTTTTTCAATAATGAAGACTTGATTGGTACTATCATATTGAATCGATTGATATTCATTTTCTATTATAGTTTCTCCATTTTTGTTAATACCATATTGTCCGTTTTTAGCACAAATTAAATAAGTGTTTTCATCTTCTTGTCTTTCTGTTACTCGTAAAATTTCATTGTATTGTGGTTTTAATATTTCTTTACCTTTCGCATTTAAATAACCATATCGATATCCTTCTTCTGTTTTATTTAAAACAATATATCCTGCATAGCGATATCCCTTTTCCTCTGTGTAATATTCATCTGCTTTTACTTCATCATATTTAATTTCTACTAATTTATTTCCTTTGATATTAATAACGCCATATTTATCATTTTGTTTTACTAGTAATTCCCCTTCTTTATATGGCAATCCCTCAATTTCATCATAAATAGGTTTTGCAATCTCTTTTCCTTCCAAAGAAATAAGACCATATTTTCCCTCTTTTTCATATCTTAATATACTTTTTTCATACATTAAATCACTAGAAATATTTTTTAGGCGAATTGGTTGGACATTCCTATACTCTGTTAATATTTCTTCTTTTCTTTCATTTAATACTTTTGTATCTTCTCCCTCATGACATACAAAAACTGCTTTTTCTGGATTTGGTGTTTGTATTTCACTATACTTTGGCGATATTATGATATTTCCTTTTTTATCAATGACTCCATATTGATTATCCTGTTTTAAAAGAAAATAATTATATTGTTTTATCTTTTCAATTTCATAGTTTTTTCCTTGTTCTTCTATTATTTTGTAAATGCCTACTGATGCTATTATAATTAGAATAATTGCTACAATTATGATTATAATTATATTTCTCTTTTTCATTTTACTCTTTTTATTCCTTTCTAACTTTAAACTTTATTCTTCGGTATTATTTTTGCAGGCTTTTACTTTTAAAATTCTTTTATCTTCATATTCTACAATTTTATAATTAACCTTTTCTGTGTCAATTGTAGGTAGTTCTTCTTCTTCTGGAATTCTTCCTAATTTGTCTTGTAAATAACCAGATAATGTGTCATAATCCCCTTCTGGTATTTGGGCTTCTAGTAATTTATTGACATCATTAATGGTCATACTTCCACTTATCAAGTAGGTGTTAGAATCTATTTGTTCGTATTCTTTTTCTTCTTTATCATATTCGTCAAAAATATCTCCTACTAATTCTTCTAAAATGTCCTCCATCGTAATTAATCCAGCTGTTCCTCCATATTCATCTACAATGATAGCAATCTGTTTTTTATTTTTTTGTAGTTCTTTAAAAACCTCATTGATTAATCTATTTTGAGATACAAAGTAAGCATCTTTCATTACATTTTTTACTTTAAAGGTTTTTTTGTTGATATTTTTTAAAACATCTTTTACATATAAAATTCCTTTAATCTCATCGATTGTTTCATCATAAACAGGAATTCGACTATAGCGGTATTCTTCTTGTGATAATTCTTGTAATAATTCTTCGTTACTTATGTTGATATCAACAGCAAAAATGTCTTTTCTATGTTTCATAATTTCGGAAACAGTAATGTCATTAAATTCAAATACATTATTGATTAATTCTTTTTCTTCTTCTTTAATGGTTCCTTTTTCTTCGCCTTGGTCAATTAACATTTTTATTTCTTCTTCTGTAACTGATTCTTCTTCGTTTTCTCCTACTCCAAATAGTTTAGATACTCCATTGGTTACTAATGTTAAAAATTTAACAAAAGGTAAGGTAACAATAGAAATTGCTCGAATTATTCCTATTGTTGCAAATGATATTTTTTCATAGTATTTCATGGCAAATCTTTTTGGAACTAATTCACCAAATATTAAAGTAAAGAAAGATAAAATAATGGTAATTAGAATAATGGAAATACTTTTCCATACTCCTAAATTAATAAATGGCATGATTTGATAAAGTGCTGGTGCTAATTTTTCAGCAAAAGCATCAGAAGCAAATGCACTGGATAAAAATCCTGCTAAAGTAATTCCTATTTGTATCGTTGCTAAAAATTTGCTTGGCGATTTTATCATTTTCTCAATTTGTTTTGCTTTTTTATTTCCTTCTTTTGCTTGTTTTTCTATTTTGGCATCGTTTAAAGAGATAAATGCAATTTCCGCTGCTGCAAAAAACGCATTTAGGGCAATTAATATGATTAGAATAACAATTTGTGACAACATGGATTATCTACTCCTTTTTTCATTTGTACTTATTATATCCGTTTTTCGTTTTTTTTTCAATAAATTTAACTAATTTCTAAAAAACTTGTAAACAGGGATTTCTAAGAAACATTTCCAAATCCCTCTTTCAACTTTTACATACCTGTAACTGGTAATATTTTTCTGTTACTGATTTGCTTGGTTTTTATTTTCTTTTCTGTTTCTATCTTTGGTTTGTCTTCTTTTCTATTATGGATGGTTACTGTACATTGTTCGTGCAGAGCCAATTGTAGGTCAATTAATTCTTCATATGGTTTATATCCTTCTTTTGTTTTTGTTTCTCTTATATAGTATTTTCCTGGTATTAAATGTTTTATCTCGATTTTTCCTTCTTTGTCTGTTTTTAAATCAGAATACACTACCTTTTTATTTTCATCTAATATCTCGAATTCTATATTTTCTAATTTTTCTTTTGTTTCTTCATCTTCTTTTATGATAATAAGTTTAGTTTCATTTTCTGGATATTCATCACTTTTTTCTCCGTTCCCTTCTTCATAGGTTGCTACTGTTAAAGCATAATCTTGATAGTTACTGTTAGGTGCTACACCATATAAGACTGGTTTGGTTTGTACTTTTCCTTCTACTGTTAGTTTAAAAGTTCCTATTTTTGTCATGTCTTTTATTGGTATCAATACTTTAAATTTCTCATTGGCAGTAAATTGATTCTTTTCTTCGTTTTGTAGGTTGGTTATTTTCGCATTATCTTTTGTAATTTTTATGGTATAGCCTTTCATGTTGCTATTGGCTGTTATTTCAAAAACTTTTGATATATACTGTTTTTCTATTTCATCTTGTTTCCATTCATTTTGTACTTGCTTAATTTGTATGGTACTGGACAATTTTGTTTCATTTGAATTGTTTGCATTTTCAATAATTCGATACATTGCATTTAATGTTCTTGCTCCCGCTTCGCCAATTCCTTCATAATCATTTAAATTATTTCCATGGATATAACAATAAACCGCTTGCTTGGTTGCTGTAAAAGCTTCTTCTTTGTTTGCAACACCTAATTCTTCTATTGTTTTATAAGGATACCCATTAATAATTCTTCTCCATAGTCCTACGTCTTTTATTGCCTCTTGTACGGATACACTATACCTTCCTGTTTCAGCTCCGTGGTTTGGTTTTATCCATGCAATAAGCAGGATAGTCTATTCCATTGTTCGTATATTGTATATAACTTACCTTCACAATCGTTCCTTTATATTTTAATAATTCTCCGCAATCACCTATCGTATACAAGTTTGCTGAATCTAGCCTTGTTGCATATACGGCGTTCATAAACCCTAATCCATTCATAATAAAAATGGCTAGTATCACAAATATTTTTTTAATCTTATTTTTCTTCTTTTTCAAATTTTTATTCTTCCTTTCTTTTTACTTTTTATTTTCAATTGCTTTTATACATCTTCTGTAATTTGGTTCATTTTCTACACAAGTAATTAGTGTAAGTGTATTTTTTTCTGTATTTTCTAAACATGTTACATTACTTGCTTCTATGATATCATTTTTTTCCACCAAATATTCTCTACGATTATCCTGGAAATAATAAATGATTTTATCTCCTTCTTGTAGTTGCTTTATTTCTGAAAAGTAATTATTTTTATAGCCTCGATTATGTGCTGCTAAACAAACATTCCCTTCCCATTTTTTACTTTCTTCAAAATGTCCTATGAATTTATCCATAATTTCTTTGGTAGTTCCTTCTTGAATATCTGCTTTTAGATTTACTTTCGGAATTTCAAGATACCAATTTTTAATCATATCTGTTTTTGCCACTTTAACATTTTCTTGATTATCACTACTTCCTACAGAAAATCCTGCTTTTAAAACTGCCTTTTTAGAAAAACCACTAAACTCAAAATGAAGTAAATTAAAACTATTCATGATTATAATGGTAACAATAAAAGATATTAGATTGATATAACATGTAGTATATTTTAGCGTTCCTATTTTATCACGCTCCTTTGTCTTTTACTTTTACTTTTTAACTGAAATTTAAAGAAATAATTTTTTCGAAAAAATTCTTTGAATTAATTTTTTGATTTAAAGTTAACTTAAACTAGTAATATGATAATACATTTTTTCCTATTTGTAAAGCACTTTTCATCGCAAAATATGACAAATTTCTACATTTAAAAATAGGAAAGCTTTTTTCTAACTTTCCTACTTTGACTTTTTAAATATCTAAATTTAATTCTAGATAGAATTCTACACCTTCTTCTTGATTCATTACACCATATACATTTCCATAATTATTCATAACGGCTTTAACAAAGGCCAATCCTATTCCTGTTCCTCCATTTTCTCGGTTTCTGGATTCATCTACCTTATAAAAACGATTCCAAATTCTTGCTATATTTTCTTCTGCTATTTTATCTCCTGTATTAAATATTTTTACTCTTACTTTATTCTTTTCTATATCTATGATATTTTTTATTTTGATATATTTTTTCCCATTTGCTTCCTTTACGTGTTTAATTGCATTCGTTATATAATTACTAATTACTTGTTCAATATAAAAATCGTCTGCAAATACATTTATTTCATCTGGTGTTTCAAATTTAACTTCAATTTGTTTTTCTTCTAATATCACTTGCGATTTTCTTATGACTTCTTTTTCTAATTCTACTAAATTAAATTTTTTATCTTTAAATTCCCTTTTTCCATATTCTAATTTCATTAATTCTAGTAATTGCTTTACTAACTTATCCATTTTATTAGTTTCATCTAAAATAACTTCTGCATAAAATTTTCTGCTTTCTTCGTCTGAATTTACGTTTTCTAATAATCCTTCACTATAGCCTTGTATTAACGCAATTGGTGTTTTTAATTCATGTGATACATCTGAAATAAAACTTTTTCTCATTTCGTCAATTTTTGATTTTTCCTCAATGTCCTTTTCTAGTTCAATATTGGTATTTCTTAGTTGCTTAATCGTTCTTTCTAGCTTATCTGACATAACGTTAATACTTTTTCCTAAGTTATTTATTTCATCATCTGCATCTGTAATTCTATATTTATGACTAAAATCTAAATTAGACATCTTTTTGGCAATATAATTTAATTCTACTATTGGGTCTCCAAATTTTCTTGATACATAAGATACAATAACTGCTGCAATTAAAATGGCAAAACCTGCCATTAAATATAAAAAGTTATTCGATATTTTTACACTTTCTTGTATCGATGTAATTGGTATTCTAATATATAATAAATAATCATTATCTAAAGTAGCAGATAACAAAATATAGGTAATATCATTTTTGGTATCCTTTATCTTTTTTATTGTAAATTCGTCTCCTTTTTCGATTACTTCTCCTAACGTACTATTAAATCGATTGGTCATTTCATTCATTTGACCTAAAGTAGAAAAGAAATCTTTATTAGATGTATAGATATTTACATTTTGATTATTTTTAATTAAAATATCAAAATTGTTATTGATTGCTATTTTTTCTAATTGAGATTCTAAGTCCACATTTTGCGAACTGTTATAATGGTTATTTACAATTTGGTATGCTGATTTTAATGCTTTTGTTTTACTATAAATATAAAATTGTCGAAAAACAAAGTTATTAACTAATATAAGAAATACAATAATCAATAAAATAACAAGTGATAATGTCATAAATAATTTTACTCTTACTGAATGAATTGCTTGTTTGAACTTTTTCACTTTTTCTTTTCCTCTCTTTTTTTATTTAACTTCAAACTTATAGCCAACGCCTCTCATGGTTTTGATGTATTTTCCTTTTTTTCCTAATTTGTGTCTTATCTTTTTTATATGACTATCAATGGTTCTAGAATCTCCATAATAATCATAGTTCCATACATTGTTTAAAATTTTATCTCTGGATAAAGCTATGTTTTCGTTCTCAATTAAATAAATTAAAAGTTCATATTCTCTTAAACTTAGCTCAATTGCTTTTCCCTCTACTTTTACGGTTCTTCCTTCTTTATCTATTTCAATTCCTGCATATTTTTTTACTTCTGTCGTTTCTTTGGTCGTTCTTTTTAAAATCGCCTCTACCCTTGCTACTAGTATTTTAGGGCTAAATGGTTTGCTTATGTATTCGTCAACTCCTAATTCGAATCCAAATAATTCATCTTGTTCTTCTCCTCTTGCTGTTAACATGATAATTGGCACTTTGGATTCTTGTCTAATTTGTCGAAGAACAGACCATCCATCTAATTTTGGCATCATAACATCTAATAAAATTAGCATGATTTTATTTTTATTTTCTTCAAAAACTTCTAATGCTTTTTCTCCGTCTTCTGCCTCTAAAATACTATATCCTTTTGCTTTTAGGAAGTCTTTGATGAGCTTTCTCATTCTGTTTTCGTCATCTACAACTAATATACAATTATTTGGCATTTTTATCACTCCTGCTTTTCTTGCTTTTCTTTATATTATAGCGGTTGTTTGTGTCGGTATTGTGAATTTTCTTTGCATTTTTCTCTATTTTATGGTATAATTGAACAAATATAGTCTCAAAAAGGAGGTACATGAATGTTAGCTATTTTACTACTACGGCTTTCTGTTATCCTGATAATTGGTGGGATGATAGGTATGTGCGCAGGAGGCAACTCACGGATGGTAAAGCATTCAAAAACAATTTTACTCTTAGGGGTAGCTCTATTGTTAATTTCTCCCCTATTTCTCTTTTTTATAGGAGCCCTTATCTAAAAGGCTCCTATTTTTTTATATGGATTGTTTTTGTATCATATGCTAATCCTATTTCTTCTTCCTGCAAAATTTTCATTATTTTATAATTAATGTCTTCTTTTTCTGCTAGATAAGTTTTATAGTCTACAGAATCTGTAAAACTAGAAACTAGCACATTTAACCCATTATCTGTAATGGTATCAAATTTCACAATAATAGAATCATCATAAATAGCATCTCTTGTTTGTAACATATCTTCTACTTTTGTTTTAAACTTTTCTAATTTCTCTAGTGGAGTATCTAGTTCAATGCATAGATTGGTACGATATCTTCTTTTTTCCATTTTACTCCAATTAATAATAGAAGCATTAGCAATTATAGAATTTGGTATGTTAACGACGGAATTTTCAAAAGTTCTTACTCTTGTACTTCGAAAAGTAATATCTTCTACTGTTCCTTCAAAAGCATCTACTTGAATCCAATCCCCTACAATAAACGGTTTATCTAAAAATACAATAACTCCTGCAAATAAGTTTTTAGCTGTATCTTGTGCTGCTAATGTAAAGATAACTCCTCCAATTCCTAATCCTGCTACTAATCCATTTAAGTTAACACCTAATACTGTTATCACTATAAATGCTGCTACAACATAAATAACGGCACGAATGATTTTTAAAGCAAAATCAAACATGGAATCTTCTACATCGCCACTTGTCTTTTCTTTTATCTTTTTATACAAAGAAGATTTTGGTGTAAAGCTTTTGGCTAGTCCTTTAGCAAAGGCAATTGTACTAATAATAATAAACGCTTTATAAGCAATTATCATGATTTCACTTGTTATATTTAGTGGTTCTTTTAAAAATACAATTGCTAAATAAAAACCTAAAATGATGAAAAACACCTTCAATGGACTATAAAAAGCACTTTCTCTTATGTTTTTGGCTTTCTTTTCTTTTATTTTAAACATTCTAATAATGATATATGAAATGGTACCACTAAAAATTCTAAAAAGTAAAATAATTCCAACTGCAATTGCTATATCAATTACTTGCACAGCTATTAAATCAGCTACAAAATTTATAATTTGATTCATTTTCCTCCTCCGTATCTTAAAGTTTAAATTAAAAACAAAGTAACAACAACTCTTCCAATTTTAGCCCATGTAGTCTCTTAGTTTCTTACTCCTACTAGGATGTCTTAGCTTTCTTAAAGCCTTTGCTTCAATCTGTCTAATTCTTTCACGTGTTACTTCAAATTCACGTCCAACCTCTTCTAGTGTTCTAGCTTTTCCATCCTCTAGTCCAAATCTTAATTTTAATACTTTTGCTTCTCTAGGGGCTAGTGTGTTCATAACATCTTCTAATTGTTCTTTTAATAATGTATAAGCTGCCGAATCATGTGGTGCTGGACTGTCATCATCTTGAATGAAATCTCCTAAATGACTATCATCTTCTTCTCCAATTGGCGTTTCCAAAGATACTGGATCTTGTGCAATTTTTTGGATTTCCATTACTTTTTCTACTGAAATTTCCATTTCTGCTGCTATTTCTTCTGGGGTTGGCTCTCTTCCCATCTGTTGTAATAAGTGTCTAGAAGTTCTAATTAATTTATTAATGGTTTCTACCATGTGTACTGGTATTCTAATTGTTCTTGCTTGGTCAGCAATAGCTCTTGTAATGGCTTGTCTAATCCACCAAGTTGCATACGTACTAAATTTAAACCCTTTGGTATAATCGAATTTTTCGACAGCCTTTATTAATCCCATATTTCCTTCTTGGATTAAATCCAAAAATAGCATTCCTCTACCTACATACTTTTTAGCAATACTTACTACCAATCTTAAGTTAGATTCTGCTAATTCTTGTTTTGCTTCTTCATCTCCATCTAGGATTTTTTTAGCAAGTTCTAGCTCTTGTTCAAATGTTAATAATTGGATTCTTCCTATTTCTCTTAAATACATTCTAACAGGGTCATCTACATTAATTCCTTCATAAGTTGTATCTGTTATTTCATCTAATTTTAAATCTTCTACTTCTTTTAAGTCTTCAATATCTGGTTCTTCTTCTAATTCATCAGATAGTAAGTCTACTCCTAATTCTTCAAAAGCATCAAAAACTTGGTCAATTTGTTCTGGATTAACATCGTCTAATTCTGTTGCTAAATCTCCATAGGTTATTTGACCTTTTTCTTTTGCTTTTTTAAGAATACTATTTACTTTTTCTTCTTTTATTTTACTTTCTTGTTGGGTTTCTTCTGTTTTTTCTTCTTTTGGTTCTATTTCTTCGTTTTTAACTTTTTTGTCCTCTATTTTCTTTTTTGCCACTTTTCTTGCTTGTTCTATTTTTTTAGATTTTTCCTCTTTTATATTTTTTTCTTCTTTTTTCTTCTTTGTCTTGGTTTCTTCTGTTTTTATCTTTTCTTTTTTCTTTGTTTCCTTTTTTGGCGTTACTTTTTTCTTACCCTTTAGTTCTTTTTCTAATTCTTCTTTTTTCTTTGCCATTTTTTTACCCCTTCCCTTTACCCAAGGTTCTTTTATTTTAAAAATTTACCTTTATTTGATTTTTGCCAATCGAATAATAACTTCGCTTAATTCTTTTTCTAATTCCTTTTTTTGTTTTGCTTCTAAATTGCTTTCTAACGCTTCTAAAATTTCAAATTTACGATTATTTAACTTGTCTTTTTCATAACTTTGCATGATGTCATCTATTGCTTTTTCAATATCTTGTATTTCATAATCATCTGCCATAATTTCTGTCATATGATTTTGCTCTTCTTCTCCTAGCATATCTAATATACTATTTATATTACTATTTCCCTTTTCTAATTCTTCATACAATTTTTTTGCAATTTCTTGGTTAATTCTATCTTTAAAATCCGCTACTTTAATATTTTGTTGGATCACTTGAAAGATGTTAACATCTCCTGTTAATAGAATTGATATTACTGTATTTTCTCGTTTTTTTATTGCCTGTGGTATTTCTTTTTCTTCTATTCCTTTAGCATGTCTTACTGGTTTTGCTTTTTCTAAAGCTTTTTCACTTTTGGCTCCTACATAAGCTAATTTATTTACTTCTGCATAAATGGCTTCTTTGGATATCTCATATTCTTTTGCAATTTTTTCAATATAAACTTCTCTTTCTATGGTATTGTCAACTTTAGCAATTAGTTTTGCAATTTCGTTTAAAAATTTGATTTTGTCATTAACAACTTCTAAATTTAAATTTTGTTTTAGTATTTTTACTTTGAATTCTATCACAGAAAGTGCTTTTTCTATCAAATTATGAAATCTTGCGTTTCCATATTTGATAATGTATTCATCTGGGTCTTTAGCACCTTCCATTTGTAAGATTCTAATGTCACAACCCATGTCTTGTAAAATATCTAATGCTCTCATTTTTGCCATTAATCCTGCTTCATCAGAATCAAAACTTAATATGATTTTTTCTGAACTTTTTCGTAGTAACCATCCTTGTTGCTGTGTTAAGGCTGTTCCTAATGGTGCTATTACATTGGTAATTCCTCTTTGATGAAGTGATATAACATCCATATAGCCTTCTACTACTAAAATTTGTTTGGTATCGCCTTTTTTGGCAACATTTAGTCCAAATAAATTCCTTCCTTTACTGTAAACAACATTTTCAGGCGAATTGATATATTTGGGTTTAGAATCGTCTAATACTCTTCCTCCAAATGCAATGACTCTTCCTCTGCTATCACAAATGGGAAATATGAGTCTACTTCGATATCTATCTATGTATTGCCCTTTTTCGTTTTTGTTGACTAATCCTGATTCTAAAATTTCTGGTTCTTCAAATCCTTGCTTTTTTAATTCTTGATATAATTCATCAAATTTTCCTGAATATCCAATTTGGAAAGATTGTAAAGTTTCATTTGTTAATTTTCTTTTTTTTATATATTCTTGTGCTATCTTTGATTCTGGTTTGTATAAATTTTGATGGTAATAGTTTGCTGTAAATTCGTTTACTTTATATACTTTAGATTTTAATAACTCTTTTGCTGAGTCTCCATTGCTGTTTAAAGTTGGTAGTTGTATATTGGATCTTTCTGCTAAGGTTTGTACCGCTTCAATGAAATTGATACCTTCTATTTTGGTTAAAAAGGTAAATACATTTCCTCCTACACCACAGCCAAAACAATGAAATATTTGCTTATCTGGTGATACGGAAAAAGATGGCGATTTTTCGTTATGAAATGGACATAGTCCAAAGAAGTTTCTGCCACTTCTTTTTAGATGCACATATTGTGATATAATATCTACAATATCATTGGTTTGTCTTACTTCATCTATGATTTCATCACTATATCGTTGCATTTTTCCCTCACTTTCTTTTCTTATATTTCAAATTAATGTACATAGTTATATTATTCGACGCATTTTACATAAATCCTTCTTTGTTTCACATTTTTTTACAGTTTTATAACAAAAAATCACAAGATTTATATTTTTCTTGTGATTTTCTTATTTTATCTTCCATAAATATTTTTAAATCCTAAATAACAGGTGTGCCAAGTAGCACCATCACTATCTGTTCCACTTGTATAGACTCTTTCGCAATGAAGTCTTATATAATAACTACCTTTTAAATCAGACACATCTAAAGAAATTGTTTCAAATGAAGACATTTGTGTTTTGTCTGTAGTTATTCTTTCTTTATATTTGTTAAATGCCCAAGTCGCACTACAAGGTGATGAAGAAACGCCAAAACCATATCTACACTTTTCTGCTCCATCATCATATAGCAACCAGTCACAATATAAGGTATTAATATTGGTTAAATCAATTGCTTTTACTGTTGAGGCAACGGTTATCGAATCAGCTCGACAAGCTCCTAAGTAGTAATTTCCTTTTGCCCATGCTGAATTTGTCCCATAGGCAAAATCATTCCTCCCAGAAGAACGGGGTGCTACCCCTTTTGATGTATAGCCTCCTGTTATACTATTATAAGTATTAGAACCTTGTAAATAATAAGTTGTTTGATAACAATGCACTTTTTGTGATATTGTTTCTTTCTTATTTCCTGCTTTATCTACTGTTAGCACATGTAAATAATAATCTCCCAATTGGTTGGTATCTAATGTTATTATTTCTGTATCCTGTGTAAATATTCCTCCAGTATAACTAGAAGAATCTGTTCCAAGTGGTGTATCAACTGTTGTAAAAATATATCTACAATTTTCTATTGCTAATCCACTCTTTCCAACGTCACTTTGTGTGACTGTTGCTTTTAGTTCTTCTTTTACTGCTACAGACGATTTACTAAATACAATGTTTGCCTCATTTGGTAAATCTCTTTCAATTGTATCGATTACTTTACTTGCTACTCCTCCTGTCTCACCTGTTTCCTTAGCTAATCTAGCATGAATTGTTCCATTTTCATTAAAAATTATTTTTTCTTTATAATTTGTCCAGTTTATTCCATCAGTTGAATATTGTAAAATATAGCCGTCTATATTTATTGTTGATTTTATTTCTATTGTTACATCTTGATTTGTATATCCTACTGGATCAAGAATAAAATCCAAATCGGTTTCTTGTAAATCTGGTGGTGGTTCATTTTCTCCATATTTCCCAAGATATGTTACTTCATTTTCTGTTATTCGATAAACATATCCTTCTTTGGTAATTACTCGGATGATACTATCACTTATTCTTTCTGCATTAGCTCCTTCTAAATTTTCTCCTTCTTTTATTTTTTCTCTTATTTTTTCTTCATAACGATCCATAAATGTCTTCGTATCTAATTGTTCTAAAGTTTTTTCTGGTTTTATTCCATTTCCTATTAATTCTAATATTTCTTTGTATTCTGCTTTTTTACTTTCTTCTTGGGCTATACTTGCTTTGGTTAGTACTCCATTTTGTCCTGTTAATGTTGCAATCGATATTCCTGCTAAGATTAATAAGACAATGATGGTTATTACTAATGCAATTAAGGTTATTCCCTTGTTCATGTTTTTTAAATTGGTTTTATTGGTCATTTCTTTTCTCCTTCTATCTTTTTCTTTTGTTTTTGTATTTACTATTTTTAATTGCAGTATACTTTTTATGTTTGCATTGTATCAAAAATTGCAAAAACTATCAACAAGTTTACATTATTTGTCGCAGTAATTAAACCACTTGTTCTTTCTAAAGAAACTTAAAAAGCAATTGGTTGCATTTCCAATTGCTTTTTCTTTTTATTACTTTCTTCTATCTACTGCATAACTACTTCCCATAACAGATTTAGCTGCATGTTTTACTTGGGCTCCTATCTCTCCGATTTCTAAGATGTTGCTAAATCTTCCTACATCGGCTACTACTACTCCAATAGAAAGTGAAGTTAATGGAAATTGTTCAATAATTCCTTTTCGGTTGGCTACTTCAATGTAGCCTTTTTCTAAGTCATCTTCTGTAAAATATTTCTTTACATTATGGTCAAAGTATGCTAATATATTCTGACATAGTTTTTCACATATACTTCCTGGGATTAAGGCTACAAAGTCATCTCCTCCAATGTGCCCAATGAAAGTGTCTTCCATTCCACTTCCGTGTATACAATTGATAATGGTTTCTGCTGTAAATTCTATAATTTCATCTCCTTTTAAGAAACCATATACATCATTATAGGCTTTGAAATTATCTAAATCCAAGTATAAGACACAAAATGCTTCTTTTCTTAAAATTCTCTTTTTTAATTCTGCATGAATTTGTACATTTCCTGGTAGTCCTGTTAGTGGACTGATTCTTCTATTCGTCGCTAATAATCTGTTTAAGTTTTTTACGGTGTGATACAGATATTGTTCATCTACTGGTTTTTTAATGAAGTATTCAATTGATTCTTGCAAAATACTTAGCCTATGTTCTCTTTCTCCTTTTGAAGAAACTACAATAACTGGTGTTATGGTGTTGTCTTCGTCTTTTCGTATTTTTCTACATAAGTCTACTACATTACGGTCTATAGCATCTTCGTTAATGACAATTAGGGATGGAATGTTTTTTAAGGCTATATCGATTTGTTCTGTTTTAACACTGGTAAATTTATATTCTGGGTCATTTTTAAATAGTTCTCTAAAAATAACAATTGATGCGTCATCGTCATCAATTATATATATATCTTGCATCATATGTATTCTTCCTCTCTCGCTTTTTTTCCATTATATAAAAAAGACTTGGTCATTTCAAGTCTTTTTTATTCTTTTTTATTCTTTTTTTAGTTAATTCAATTTTATGATTTA
>CATOLW010000002.1 GCA_951800935.1 uncultured Clostridium sp. | reverse complement strand
AGAGTTTAGATGGAATTATTTGATAGTCATGCTCATCTAGATGATGAAAAATTTGATGAAGATAGAAAAGTAATTATCGAACAAATAAAAAGAGCAGGTATAACTAACTTTATATCGGCGGGTTATAACTTAGAAGGCTCAAAACAAGCAAGTAAGTTAGCTAAGCAATATGAATTTATTTATGCGACGGCAGGAATATCTCCTAATGATATTCCACAATCAGAAGAAGAACTGTGGAAAATGTTAGAAGAAATTAGAAAAATAGTACTACAAAATAAAAAAGTAGTAGCAATTCGGCGAAATTGGACTAGATTATTATTGGGAACAAGACAATAAAGAGTTACAAAAACAAGCCTTTATACAACAAATTGAATTAGCGAACCAATTAAAACTTCCAATTGTAATCCATACAAGAGAAGCCATTATGGATACATTAGAAATAGTAAAGAAAAAAGAAGTGGCAAAAAAAGGAGTATTTCATTGTTGTCCTTTAAATAGAGAATTAGTAAAAGAAGCATTAAAATTAGGTTTTTATATTTCTTTTGCAGGACCAATTACCTTTAAAAATTCCAAAAATGCAGACGAGATTATTCGGAATGGTACCCAATAATAAAATGTTAATCGAGACCGATAGTCCTTACTTATCACCAGAACCTTTAAGAGGTAGAAGAAATGACCCAAGAAATGTTAAATATATAGCGCAAAAAATCGCAGAAGTAAAAGAAATAACTTTAGAAGAAGTAGCAAACATAACCTATGAAAATACAAAAAATATTTTTCAAATAAAATAGAAAAAGACATATAATGTCTTTTTCTATTACTTTTATTATCTGACAAATATTTTTTAGTAAAGTTTCTGGAGGAATATCTCAATCTTTCTTATTTTAAATTCTTTAAGGCTTCAATTCTATCTTCAATACTAGGATGAGTAGACCATAAACTAGAAGACTTTTTTTGCCCCTCCTTTGTATTTTTTTTAAAAGGATTTACAATATACATGTTAGCAGTAGCACTATTGGCAGTAGACAATTGGTTTTCATCACGATCCAACTTTTGAAGAGCCGAAATCAAACCATCTGGATTACGAGTAAATTCAACTGCAGTGCTATCAGCCAAAAATTCCCTTTTTCGAGAAAGAGCAAGTTGCATCAAAGAGCCAAAAATGGGAGATAGTATTAAAAATACAAGACCTACGAGCATCAAAATACCATTTCCTTTATTATCATTATCTCTATCACGATTAAGACCACCCCAAAACAAAGTACGAGAAAAGATATCAGAAAGCATAACAATAAAACCTAGCATAACAGAAACAATTAGGCTAAGACGAATATCATAATTTTTAATATGACTTAACTCATGAGCAATAACACCTTCTAATTCATAATAATCTAATTTTTCTAATAAGCCAGTTGTAATACAAATAACAGCATTTTCTGGATTTCTTCCTGTAGCAAAGGCATTTGGTTGTAAGTCTTCTGTTACATAAAGTTTTGGTTTAACCGACAAACCAGAAGTAATCATCAAACTATCTAAAATATTTACAATTTTTAAATCTTCTTCTTTAGTAGCAGGTCTTGCATGATTTAAAGACAAAACAATTTTATCACTATAATAGTAGGAACCCCAAGCAGAAGTAAGGGAAAAAATAAGAGCAATAACAACAGACATAGTGCCAAGGTTTAAAGCATGACAAATAAAATAAACAATTAAAGTAATAACAATGACAAAAATAGAAACAATCACACCGGATTCTATTTTATTTCTCTTTATATTTTCAAACATTTTTAAATCCTTTCTTAAGAAAAAAGAATGGAAATTACTTCCCGCAACCTCCAATTCTTTTTATGAAAAATCTACTTTTACATTTTTTCTAGTTTCATCACTTTGCGTTTTAAATAAATCACTTGGCTTAAAGTTAAACATACCAGCAATGATATTAGAAGGGAATACTTCTAACTTAGTATTGTACATAGTTACGGTATCATTATAAAATTGTCTAGAAAAGGAAATTTTATTTTCCGTATTTCTTAATTCTTCGGATAATTCTGAAAAGTTTTCATTTGCTTTTAATTCTGGATAACTTTCAGATACTGCCATGATGGTTTTTAAGGCAGTTGATAATTGATTATCTAAAGTAGCTTTTTCTGAAACACTTTGAGTATTTGCCCAAGAGGTTCTAAGTTCAGCTATTTTTTCAAAGGTTTCTTTTTCATGATTCATATAACCTTTAACCGTTTCTACAAAATTTGGAATTAAATCAAATCTTCTTTGTAATTGTACATCAATTTGACTCCAAGCATTTTCTACTTTTATTTTAGACTGAACTAAACCATTGTACATTCCAATAATCGCAAGAACTAAAACGACAAGGATAGCTAGTAAAATCCAACCGAACATATGAAAACCTCCTTAATTTTATTATATACAAATGTATCATAACATATTAAAGAAAAATATACAATGAATTTAGTGTGAATTTTTTGGGAATTTTTTGGGAATAAATTGAATGACGAAAAGTCGTTGACACTAATTTGAATAATTGATACAATACCTATAAATCATTAAAAAATAGTAGAACATGGGAAATAAATACCTTTAAAAGTAAAAAGTTTGAGTATATAGAAAGGAAAACAATGTATACTATGGCTTGAAATAGTGGATAATAATAGAAAATACATCCAAAAAACAAAAGAAAGGAAAAGAAGAATGAAACAAAAAGAAAAAAGAATGATAGTTATATTACTAGTTATTATGATTCTTGTTATAATAATGGCTATGGTAAGGAGCAACAAAAATAAAGAAGAAAATATAGAGGTAAAAGAGGAATTTATCGATGTGCTAGAAGATGGAACAAAAATGAACACAAGTGATAAGTTACACGAAACCAAAACAATAGATGGAATGGAAATCACTAATTTTCAACTAACAGAGAAAGGAAATGTAACATTATTATTAGGCACAGTGACTAACATCTCAAATACTATAAAAGGTGGATATCCAGTTAATGTAAAGATATTAGATAAACAAGGAAATGAAATAATAACAGCAGGAGCTTTTTTAGGAACATTAGAACCAGGAAAGAGTATGCAGTTTAGTAGTAGCATAACTTTTGATTATGCTAATGCATATGATTTTAGCATTACAAAAAAACAAGAATGATTAGAAAGGTTAAAATAATTATGGAAAAATTAAAACAAGAAAAAGCAATAACGTTAATAGCACTAATTGTTACGATTATTGTTCTTCTTATATTAGCTGCAATATCTGTAACTATGCTAACAGGAACAAATGGTTTGCTAACAAAAGCTAATACAGCCAAAGAAGAAACCAAAAAAGCAGAATATAAAGAAAGACTAGAAATGATAAAAATTGGATTGCAACCAGAGAAAATATTAAAAAAGTTAAATACAAAGGAATATATGGATCGATATGAAGAAGAGATAAGGAAGGATAATGTTTTTGAAGAAGCATCCATAATAAGAAAAAACGATGAAACAATACAAGTAATAACAAAAGAGGGATACATCTATCTAGTTACAGAAGAAAGTGTAGAATATGTTGAAAATCCAGAAGAGACACCACCAGATATACAAGAAAGTGATATAGAATTTATTATAAATCCAAGTACTTGGACAAGAGAAAATGTAGAAGTTACAATAAAAGTGACACTAGCAGAGCGCTATACTTTACAATATACAATAGAAGATCCATCTGTTGAGGATAATTGGAAAGACTATATAACAGCAGTAACGATGACACAAAATGGGGAAATTTATGCAAGAGTAAAAGATAGTAGTGGCCAAATAAGTGGGTATGCTACTGGAAAAGTAACAATCATTGATAAAACAGATCCAACGATAAAGGAATCAATTCAAACAATACTACCATCTTATGTACCAAAAACACCAGAAACTCCACAAAATGGAAGTATTTATACAGATAGTGATGGAAATAAAGCACCAATTCCAAAAGGCTTTACTAGAGTAGAAGGAACAGTAGATACAGGCTTAGTAATAAAAGATAATAGTGAAGGAAGTCAGTTTGTATGGGTGCCAGTAAATTATCCAGTGGCGACAGCAGCTAATACAGGAATTGAAAAGATAACAGGAAGTGCAGAAATTACAATAACAGGAAGTGATACAGATTCTGGAATAAAAACAATAGAAAATATAACAACACAAAATATAACCAAAACAAGTGCTACATCTACAACAGCAACTTATACAGTGACAGCAAACGGGGACTATACTTTTAAAGTAACAGATACAGTAGGAAATAGTACAAGTAAAACAATAACGATATCAGATATACAAACAAAGGAAACTGGAAATAAAGCAATGGCATATAGGGGAAGTAGTGATAATAGCAAAGGAATATTATATGATTTTAAAGATGGCAATAGTGAAGCTGTTTTTAATTTAGGTAGTGAACCAACCTATTTGACAAGCAGTACAGAAGGAGATGCTTCTAGTTATAATACAGTAGGATTAACAGCAGAGAGTTTACAAAATGAGTACAATAAAATGATAGAAAGTGTAGAGAAATATAGAGGATTTTATGTATCAAGATATGAAATGAGTGCAAAAGATAGTACAAGTACATCTAGAGGAAGTAGTGCTACAATCCAATCAAAGGCTAATGTTATGCCAACTACCCAAGGCGGTGGTAGTGGATGTTGGTATCTTCTATATAAAGTATCTAAAACTTATGAAGGAAGTGAGAAGTCCGTGGGAAGTAGCATGATATGGGGAAGCCAATATGATGCTATGATGAATTGGCTATTTAGTAATGGAATGGATGTAACATCTCCAACACCAATTCAGGGGACAAGCTATAATAAGACTCCTGTTACAGGAAGTGTAGCAAGTGATAAGTTAAATAACGTATATGATTTATTGGGATGTTGTAAAGAAATAACTTTAGAGAGTGATGCTCCAAATGGGCGATGGTTTAGAGGAGCAGATCGTTCTTTAGGTGATGTGTTTTTTCCAATGGCTCGAACTAAAAATAAAATGAATTATGCTAATGATGGGTATTCTGCTGTTAGATTTACACTTTATATAAAATAAAATCAAAGTTATAGGAATATTATTGGTAAAGACAAACTGATCAAATAAAAAATTTATAAAAATTAAATCCGAAAATAAAAAATGTAAGCAAAGTTAGTAATACTTTGAAAAAATCCACATATAATAAAATAAGAGATTAACTTAAAAATCGGACAAAATACTAAAATGGCAAGAAAAAATCCAAAATTTGACAAAAGAAAACAACAATGATATACTAACATTGTTTCCAAAGGAGGAATTAATTTTTATGAAAAAACAAGAAAAAGCATCCCTGTCAATAATGAAAATTATAGCCATTAGCATCATATTAATATTAATATCAGGAATTGGTGTTATGGCAGTTAACACAAAACTAAATGATGTTAAAATTGTACTTCAAAATGGATATGAAATGACAGCGCTAACTTCTAAAACAAAAGTATCTGAAATTTTAGCAGAAAACAATATTATCTTAACAGAAAATCAAAAAACAATACCAGATATGAATAGTGAAATAGGAGCTGGGGAAAGCATAAAAATTACAGACAAATCTTATCAAGAAGTCCAAATTGCTAAAATATCAGAAGAAGGTGTAGAAACTTCATTAAATCAATTACTAGAAAACTATGCACCAATCACAGAAAAAATAGTCGTAGAACAAGTAGCTATTCCATATGAGACAATAACAAAAAATGCAACAGAAACTTCAGGAGATGTCAGCAATAAAGTTATTCAGCAAGGACAAGATGGATTAAAAGAAGTAACTTATAAAGTAAAATACCAAAAAGAAATAGAAATTGAAAAAGTACAACTATCAGAAAAAATAATAAAAGAACCAATTAGCAAAATCGTACAAGTTCAAAAAAAAGTAACATCAAGAAGTTCCACATTACCAAGAACAAGTAATGCAGAATCAACAGGAGGAACTACCTACAAAGTAACAGCTTATTGTTCATGTGCGAAATGTTGTGGTAAAACAACAGGAAGAACAGCATCAGGAACAAGAGCTACAGCAGGAAGAACAGTAGCAGCATCAAGCAAATTTGCATTTGGAACACAGTTAAACATTGGAGGACACACCTATACAGTAGAAGACAGAGGTGGAGCAATCAATGGTAATCGAATTGACATCTATGTTAATTCACATGCAGAAGCATTACAATGGGGTGTTAGATACTTAAATGTTAATGTAGTAAATTAATAAAATAAAGGGGAGAATAGCAAGCAAAGCTTGCTATTTTTCTTATTTTATAGTAAAATGTGGTTATGTTTTTTAAGACGGAGGAAAGAAGAACATGAAATTAATTTCGTGGAATGTAAATGGAATACGAGCATGTGTCAACAAAGGATTCAAGGAATTTTTTAATCAAATAGAAGCAGACATATTTTGTATACAAGAAACCAAATGCCAACCAGAACAAATTGATTTAACATTTGATGGTTATAAAAGTTATTGGAATAGTGCAGAAAAGAAAGGATATTCAGGAACGGCGATTTTTACTAAAAAAGAACCAATTACAGTAACTTATGGTATTGGAATCGAAGAACATGACAAAGAAGGAAGAATTATCACTTTAGAATTTCAGGATTTTTACTTAGTTAATAACTATACACCAAATTCAAAAAGAGAATTAGAAAGACTAGATTATAGACAAATATGGGAAGATGAAATTAGAAAATACTTATTAAAACTAAATGAAATAAAACCAGTTATTATGTGTGGAGACTTAAATGTAGCACATCAAGAAATAGACTTAAAAAATCCTAAAACGAATAAAGGAAATGCAGGTTTTACAGACGAGGAAAGAGCTAAAATGACACAATTACTAGAAGCTGGATTTGTAGATAGTTTTCGCTATTTATATCCAGATAAACAAGAAGCATACAGTTGGTGGTCTTATATGGGAAGAGCAAGAGAAAAAAACGTAGGATGGAGAATAGACTATTTTGTTGTATCAAAAGACATACAAACAAAAATAAAAGAAGCTAACATTTATCCAGAAGTTATGGGAAGCGATCATTGTCCAGTAGGACTAGAATTTAAACACAAGTAATAATGAAAAAAGAAAGGAAGAAATAAGATGAACGAGATTAAAAATCACGGAAAAAAGTGGCTATATTGGTTTGTACTAGCAGTTGCCATTATTATTGTCTATAAAGCATTAGACAATTTTGGCGATGTAGTAGGAGTCTTTAGCAAATTTTTTGATATTATTACGCCATTTATAGTTGGTATTTTTATTAGCTATTTGTTGTATCTACCTTGTAGAAAAATAGAAGAAGCTTATACCAAATCAAAATTAAAAATAGTAAGTAAAAAGGCAAAAGCATTTAGTATTTTAACTGTATATTTTGTAATATTACTATTAGTTGTTATCTTAATTAATTTTATCTTACCAGTAGTATTAGAAAGTGTAGTAGATTTGATTAATAATATTCAAACCTATTACGAGATAGCAATTAGTAAATATAATAGTTTGCCAAACGATAATGTTTTAAAAAGTGATATTGTAAATGATGCGATACAAAATGTTCAAAATCTAGATATTAAACAATATTTTAAATTAGACAAAATACTAGAATATGTAATTAGTGCAATTGACGCAGTAACTGGATTATTTGATGTAGTAGTTGCTGTAATTGTATCTGTTTACATTCTAGCAGAAAGAGTACAAATTATCAATGCGATTAAAAGACTAGCAGAAGCACTATTAAAAGAAAAAACTTATAAAAATTTAGGAAAATATTTTAACAATTCAAATGAAATATTCTTTAAATTTATAGCAAGTCAATTCTTAGATGCTGTAATAGTAGGAATTTTAGTAACCATTGCAATGAGTATAATGGGAATTAAATATGCACCATTATTAGGATTTTTAATTGGATTATTTAATATGATTCCATACATAGGAGCTATTATAGCAGTTGCTATTTCTGCTCTTATTACCTTAATAACAGGGGGACTATCACAAACAATTTGGATGTTAATAGTAGTTATTATTCTGCAACAAATTGATGCTAATATTATCAATCCAAAAATCATTGGGCAATCTTTAAAAATAAGTCCGCTATTAGTCATTTTTGCTATAACAGTAGGTGGTGCTTATTTTGGAATTATAGGAATGTTTTTAGCAGTGCCAGCCATTGCAGTTGTCAGAATTTTAGTAGAGGATTACATTGAATATAAAATATCAATGAAAAAGCTAGAAAGAAGTGATAAAGAATGTTAAAAAAATATTTATTAGTATTTATCATATCTATGATACCATTAATTGAACTAAGAGGAGCTGTACCAGTTGGAATGAGTGGACTGTGGGGAGAAACACTTCCACTTGTTCCTTTATACATCACTTGTATCATAGGGAATATGTTACCTGTGCCTGTCATCTTTTTCTTTGCAAGAAAAGTATTAGAATGGGGAGCCAATAAAAAAGTAATTGGAAAATTTTTCACATTTTGTTTAGAAAAAGGTGAAAAAGGTGGTAAAAAACTACAAGAAAAGGCAGGACGCGGACTTTATGTAGCATTATTTCTTTTTGTAGGAATTCCATTACCAGGAACAGGTGCATGGACAGGAACATTAGCTGCTAGTTTTTTAGATATGGATTTCAAAAAAAGTACAATAGCAATAACAGCAGGAGTTATCTTAGCAGGAATCATAATGGGATTAGCATCAGCAGGAGTATTTGGAGCAATTGGTAGTATTTTTAGTTAAATGAAAAAACATATTGACGTAAAATAGAAGTTTTGCGATAATAAAATCAAAAAGGAAAGGAAAAAACAAATGAAAAACTTAAAGATTAGGGGAATTACATTGATATCACTAGTACTTACCATCATTGTGTTATTAATATTAGCAAGTATAACAATCATGACACTAACACAGGAAAATGGAATTTTTATCAAAAGCAATGAAGCTAAAGAAGAACAAAATAGACAAACAGCAACAGAAAAAGTAAATTTAAAAATAACAGCATCACAAATAGATGTTTATGGAAAAGAACAAAGAATGCCAACACTAAAAGAATTATCTTTATATTTTAAAGAGGATGAAGAAATAGCATATGTAACAGAAACAAGTAAGGTTGCAAGTGCTCAATATGATGTAACTAGTGATAATCCAACTACAATTTATACAAAACTAAAAGAATATCCTTATGAATTTGAAATAAATAGTTTATTACAGTTGGCAAGTATTGATGGAAAACCAATCAATAGGAATGATACTACTTCAAATAATTCAGACGATATAAATGAACTAAAAGAAACAATAGCACAAATGCAAACTACTATTAATTCATTAGATTCACGTATAACAAACTTAAATTCTATGTATGATAAGATAAAAATCAAAAATTACAAAGCAGGAACAGCTAACATTCCTGCATGTCCAAGTAATACTAGAGTTTTTGCTTCTGTTAGCTTTTCTGAGCCATTTCAAGATACAAATTATGCAGTATCTATAGTATCAACTTATGATGCTGACTGGTGGGCTCAGTCATCTTATACTGTTACCAATAAGACAGCTAATGGATTTACTATTTGGTGTTTTAATGAGGGGTCGGGAGCTACTATTGCTCATCCTATAGACTGGCTAGCTGTATCAAAAACACAGTAATTTTAATGTTAAAAATAAAAATGTAAATGTTTAAACAAGGTTATTTAAACCTTGTTTTTTAATTTCATATTTTAAGAATGGATAAAATACGTTGTTATCCGAATAAAAAAGTCGTCAAACTCTTGACATCCGTAAGAAAAATATGGTAAAATACAAGTTGATTTTATTTCAATTTGTTAAAAATTAGAAAAAGAGGAATCAAACTTAGGAGGCCCTAGGGAAATCTGATTTGAAAAAGCAGAGACAAAACAGAAACCTTAGAAAAGTTATCTTAAGTTAGAGAAGGACTTTTTTTAATTCTATATAAATTTTTATTTCTGCTTAAATCAATTTTAAGGAGTGATTTTTTTGAAAATCAAAGAAGTAAATTACGAGAAAGCCTCTCGTAAAGATTTCGCAAAAGTTGGCGATTATATCGAAATGCCCAACCTAATCAAAGTACAAAAAGATTCCTATGACTGGTTTGTTGAAGAAGGATTAGGAGAAGTATTAAGAGATATTTCACCAATTGAAGACTACTCAGGAAACTTAGTTCTTGAATTTTTCGATTATTATATGGAAGACAAAACTAAATACTCAGTAGAAGAAGCCAAAGAAAGAGATGCAACATACTCTAGTAGATTACATGTAAAAGTTAGACTAATCAACCGTGAAACAGGTGAAATCAAAGAACAAGAAATCTACTTAGGAGATTTCCCTTTAATGACAGACAGTGGAACATTTGTCATCAATGGAGCAGAAAGAGTTGTAGTAAGTCAATTAGTACGATCTCCTCGGATGTTATTATGGAGAAGAATTTGATACCAAAACAGGAAAAAGAACTTATAATTCAACTGTAATGCCACTTCGTGGAGCATGGTTAGAATATGAAACCGATGGAAATGACATCTTTTATGTGCGTGTTGATAGAACCAGAAAAGTACCAGTAACTACCTTACTTAGAGCTATTGGTGTAATTTCGGATGACCAAATTAGAGAACTATTTGGAGAAGAAGAAATAATAACAGCTACCATTAATAAAGACACCATAAAAGACCAAGATGAAGCTTTAATTGAAATTTACAAGAAATTAAGACCAGGAGAACTTCCAACTGTTGATGCAGCAAGGAATTTATTCAACGGACTATTCTATGACAATAAAAGATATGATTTAGCAAAAGTAGGAAGATATAAATTTAATCAAAAATTAGGATTAGCAGGAAGAATTAAAGACAAAATAGCAGCCCAAAATATTATGGACAGTGAAACAGGAGAAGTATTTGTACAAGCAGGAGAAATTATTTCAGAAGAAGTAGCAGAAGAAATTCAAAATGCAGGAATTAATAGTATTGATATTTTAGTAGGAGAAAGAAAAGTAAGAATTATAGGGAATGCTACTTGTAATATCCATAAAGTTCTTACTAATGTTGACTTAAGTAAACTACATTTTAAAGAACTAGTAAATTATAATGTTCTAAAAAATATTATAGACAACACCGAAGAAAAAGATTTAGTAAAAGCATTGCAAGAAAGAATGGATGAACTAGTACCAAAAACCATTACAACAGAAGACATGATAGCATCTATCAACTATTTACTAAATCTATCACATGGACTTCGGAAAACCAGATGACATTGACCATTTAGCAAGTCGTAGAATTCGTCAAGTTGGAGAACTATTACAAAATCAATTCAGAATTGGTTTAACTAGATTAGAAAGAGTAGTTCGTGAGCGAATGACAATCCAAGACTTAGATGTTGTAACACCACAAACCTTAATTAATACAAAACCAATCACATCAGCTATTCGTGAATTTTTTGGAAGTTCCCAATTATCCCAATTCATGGATCAAACTAACCCATTATCAGAACTAACTCATAAAAGAAGAATATCAGCCTTAGGACCTGGTGGATTAACAAGAGAAAGAGCAGGATTTGAAGTGCGTGACGTTCACTATACTCACTATGGTAGATTATGTCCAATTGAATCACCAGAAGGACCAAACATTGGATTAATCTCAGCACTTTCATCATTTGCAAGTATTAATGAATATGGATTTATCGAAACACCATATCGTAAAGTAGATACTAAAACACACAAATTAACAGACATAGTAGAATATATGAGTGCAGACGTAGAAGACAACTACATTATTGCACAAGCTTCTGAACCAGTTGACAAAAATGGAAAATTCGTAAATGAAAGAATCAGAGTTAGATTTAAAAACGAAGTTATAGAAGTTGACAAAGACGCTGTTCAATATGTAGACGTTTCACCAAAACAATTAGTATCCATTGCAGCAGCTATGATACCATTCTTAGAACATGACGATGCCAAAAGAGCCTTAATGGGTGCCAACATGCAACGTCAAGCAGTTCCACTTATGATAACACAAAGTCCAATTATTGGAACAGGAATTGAATATAGAGCAGCTAAAGACTCAGGAATATTAGTATTAGCAGAAGAAGACGGAGTAATTGAAAAAGTAACAGGTGATAGTATCACCGTAAAATATGATAGCAAAAAGACAATTACCCATAAACTTCGTAAATTTAAAAGAACCAATGGTGGTACTTGTATCAACCAAAAACCAATTGTAAAAGCCGGAGAAAGAGTGAAAAAAGGAGATGCCATAGCAGACCGGTCCATCTACTTCTAATGGAGAAATGGCACTTGGTAAAAACGTATTAGTAGCTTTTTCAACTTGGGAAGGATATAACTACGAAGATGCTATTCTTATCAACGAAAAATTAGTAAAAGAAGATGTATTTACTTCTATTCATATTGAAGAATATGACTGCGAATGTCGTGATACCAAATTAGGAGCAGAAGAAATTACACGTGATATACCAAACATTGGAGATGACTCTTTAAAAGACTTAGATGAAAATGGAATTATTAGAATTGGTGCAGAAGTAAGACCAGGAGATATCCTAGTTGGAAAAGTTACACCAAAAGGAGAAACTGAACTAACAGCAGAAGAAAGATTACTAAGAGCTATTTTTGGGGAAAAAGCAAGAGAAGTAAGAGACACTTCTTTGAGAGTACCACATGGAGAAGCAGGAACCATTGTAGATGTAAAAATCTTCACAAGAGACAATTCAGATGAATTAGGACCTGGTGTCAACCAAATTATTAGATGTTACATAGCGACCAAAAGAAAAATATCAGTGGGAGATAAAATGGCTGGACGTCATGGTAACAAAGGTGTTATCTCAAGAGTATTACCAGAAGAAGATATGCCATTTATGCCAGATGGAACTCCAATTGACATTCTTTTAAACCCATTAGGTGTGCCTTCTCGTATGAACTTAGGTCAAGTTTTAGAAGTTCACTTAGGAGGAGCGGCAAAAGCCTTAGGATGGAAAATTGCTACTCCAGTATTTGACGGGGCAACCCAAGATGACGTAGAAAAATTATTAGAACAAGCAGGAATGAGCAAAGATGGAAAAACCATTTTATATGATGGAAGAACGGGAGACCCATTTGACAAACCAATCACAGTTGGTGTTATGTACATGTTAAAACTTCACCACTTAGTAGATGATAAAATTCATGCTCGTTCAACAGGACCATACTCATTAGTTACGCAACAACCTTTAGGAGGTAAAGCACAATTTGGTGGACAACGTTTTGGAGAGATGGAAGTGTGGGCGCTAGAAGCTTATGGTGCATCTTACACATTACAAGAAATGCTAACTGTTAAATCAGACGACATTGTCGGAAGAGTAAAAACCTATGAAGCAATCGTGAAAGGAGAAAACGTTCCAGAACCAGGCGTTCCAGAAAGTTTCAAAGTTCTTGTCAAAGAACTACAATCTTTAGGATTAGACGTTCGTCTATATTCAGAAGATAACCAAGAACTTGAACTAAGGGAAAACATTGAAGAAGGAATTGAATATGACCCAAATCAAGAAAAGAAATTGTTATCAGAAGATGAAGTACTTCAAGATGGAGATTTAGAAGGTTATAGTGAAGAACTAGAAGATGATGTCTTATTAGATGATGAAATAACTGACATAGAAGAAGATAGTGATGAACTTTTTGAAGAACTAGGCGATGAAGATGATGAATTATTATATGATAATGATCTAGCAAATGATAATTTAGATAATGATGAAGATATAATTGAATAATAAAATTGAGGGATGTAGAAATGAAAGGAAACGATTTTAAAAGTCAGCTAAAAAGTAAAGAGGGAACCAAAGCACAAGAAGAAATAGCAATGGAAACAGTAAGAAGAGAGGTATTTCGAGCAATTGGGAACTTGAATTTAAAGAATCAGCAAAAAGGACCTACATTAAAAGAAATTATAAAAAAAGTAGGTAATGAATATTACATGGAGGATACAACTAAAGTATTCCAAGAAATAAAAGAAGCTTTAGATTCAGGAAATTACTATTACAAGTTAGATGAAGAAGGACAGGTATATGTAGAATACTCAGGAGCAGAGCTGTTACAACAAAGAAAGAACCAAAAAGCTAATCAAACGATGCAAGAGTATACTACAAAAGCGCTAAACGTGTTAAATCGTTTACCAGAGATTGTTAAGCAAGAAATAGTTAAAGGAGAAAGAGTAGAACAAGAAATTTTAGCTTTAGTTATGGAAAAAGCGATGAGAATCTATCAAGAAATACCAAAAATAAGATCAGAAGATAAGATAGAAACACTAAAAATAGCAGATTTAGAGAATTATTTAGAGGAATCAGAAAAACAAGATTATTTATTAGATTATTCAGAAGCTAAACATTTAAATCAAGAAAAAGTCAATCAAAGGCTAGAAGAATATACCATAAAAGTTTTAAGCGTGTTAGACTATTTACCAGAGATTATTAAACAAGAGGAATTTGAAGGAAAAAGAGTAAAACAAGAAATTTTAGACTTAACTATGAAAAAAGCGATGAAAATCTATCAAGAAAAACAAAAAGAAGAACCAGAAAATGAGAAATAAAAATTAAATAAATTTCAAAAAGATAAGAAGCGACCAGAAGGAATTGTTCGAGCAGTGGATAGACTTTAAAATCTGTTTTGAAACCAAAAGTATCCACAAGGGTTCGTTTTGGGATTTCTCAAAACGAACCAAAAGAAACTAAGGGAGGAAAAAGAGTGGACGAATTAGATATTTTTAATAAATTAAAAATAGGAGTGGCATCTGATGAAAAAGTAAGAGAATGGTCAAAAGGAGAAGTAAAAAAACCAGAGACAATTAATTACAGAACATTAAAACCAGAAAAAGACGGATTATTCTGTGAAAAAATCTTTGGACCAACCAAAGACTGGGAATGCCACTGTGGTAAATATAAAAGAGTAAGATACAAAGGAATTGTATGTGACCGTTGTGGAGTTGAAGTAACGAAAGCAAAAGTTAGACGTGAAAGAATGGGACATATAGAATTGGCAGCACCAGTAGCACATATATGGTATTTTAAAGGAATTCCAAGTAGAATTGCTTTGATGTTAGACATTTCACCAAGAAACTTAGAAAAAATTATTTACTTTGCTTCTTATGTTGTAGTTGACAAAGGAACTTCTAATTTAGAAAAATGTCAAGTGCTAAATGAAAAAGAATATCATGAAGCAGAAGAACAATATGGAAGAGGCTCTTTTAAAGCAAAAATGGGAGCAGAAGCTTTAAAAGAGTTATTAGAAGAAATTAACTTAGAGAAATTATCAGAGAAGATTAGAAAAGAATTAGAAACAGCAAGTGAACAAAAAAGAGTAAAATTAGTAAAAAGACTAGATACAGTAGAAGCATTTAGAATTTCTGGAAATCGACCAGAATGGATGGTTATGCAAGTAGTACCAGTAATACCACCAGAACTTAGACCAATGGTACAATTAGATGGTGGTAGATTTGCAACCTCAGATTTAAATGATTTATATAGAAGAGTTATCAACAGAAATAACAGATTAAAAAGATTACTTGAATTAGGAGCACCAGAAATCATTGTAAGAAATGAAAAAAGAATGCTTCAAGAATCAGTAGATGCCCTAATTGACAATGGAAGAAGAGGAAGACCAGTAACAGGTGCTGGAAATAGACCACTAAAATCATTATCTGACATGTTAAAAGGAAAACAAGGTCGTTTCCGTCAAAACTTACTTGGAAAACGTGTTGACTACTCAGGACGTTCTGTTATCGTAGTTGGACCAGAATTACAAATTTATCAATGTGGACTTCCAAAAGAAATGGCAGTAGAATTATTCAAACCATTTGTTATGAGAGAATTAGTAGGAAGAGGTATTGCACAAAATATCAAAAATGCTAAAAGAATGGTAGAAAGACTAAGACCAGAAGTATGGGGAATCTTAGAAGAAGTTATCAAAGATCATCCTGTTATGCTAAACCGTGCTCCGACATTACATAGACTTGGGATTCAAAGTTTTGAACCAGTTCTAGTAGAAGGAAGAGCTATCAAACTTCATCCATTAGTTTGTGAAGCTTTTAATGCTGACTTCGATGGAGACCAAATGGCAGTTCATTTACCATTATCTCCAGAAGCACAAGCAGAATCAAGATATTTAATGTTATCAACTAACAACTTATTAAAACCACAAGATGGTAAACCAGTTGCCGTACCTAGACTAGACATGATTTTAGGAGCTTATTATTTGACCATGGTTTTAGAAGGGGAAAAAGGAGAAGGAAAATACTTTAAAGACCCAGAAGAAGCTATTATGGCATTTGAAAACCATGATGTAGGAATTCATGCCAAAATATTCGTTAGAATAAAAAAAGAAATCAATGGAGAAATCAAAACCAAAAAAATTGAAACAAGTGTTGGAAGAATTATCTTTAATAAAGGAATTCCACAAGACTTAGGATTCATAGATAGAAAAAAAGACCCATTCCAATATGAAATTGATTTTCCAGTTATGAAAAAATCAATGGGAACCATTATTGAAAGAGTTATTAGAACACATGGATTATCAGAATCAGCAGAAGTAATTGACTACATCAAAGCATTAGGATTTAAATATTCAACCTTAGCAGGAATTACATTCTCTATGGATGACGTACAAGTACCTGCTGCAAAAAAAGATTTATTAAAAGAATCTGACAAAAAGGTAGAAACCATTCGTAAACAATATGCAAGAGGATTAATTACAGACGAAGAAAGATACAATGCTGTTATTAATGTATGGGAAAATACAACAAAAGAAGTAAGTACAGCCATGGAAGAAAACTTTGACGAATTAAATCCAATTTACATGATGGTAAAATCTGGAGCCCGTGGTAATATGAACCAATTAAGACAAATTGCAGGTATTCGTGGACTTATGGCAAGTACAACAGGTAAAGCTGTTGAAATTCCAATTAAATCATCTTTTGCAGAAGGATTAGATGCCTTAGAATACTTTATCTCAGCCCATGGAGCTCGTAAGGGACTTTCTGATACAGCGCTTAGAACAGCTGACTCAGGATACTTAACAAGAAGATTAGTAGACGTATCACAAGATATTATTGTAAGAGAAGAAAATTGTGGAACAGAAGATGGAATTGTAGTATATGACATTAAAGACGGAAATCAAATTATTGAAAAAATGCAAGAAAGATTACTAGGAAGATTTAGCGTCGAAGATGTGATTCATCCAGAAACGAAAAAATTAATTGTAGACAAAGATACCATGATTACAGAAAATATAGCAGAAGAAATTGTAAATGCAGGAATTGAAAAATTAAAAGTACGTTCTGTATTAGGATGTCGTTCAAAACACGGTGTATGTCAAAAATGTTATGGCATGGGATTAGCAAGAAGAGATCTAGTTTCTATTGGAGAAGCAATTGGTATCATTGCAGCGCAATCAATTGGTGAACCAGGAACACAGTTAACGATGAGAACGATTCACTCAGGGCGGTGTTGCAGGTGTTGCCGATATTACACAAGGTCTTCCTAGAGTTGAGGAACTATTCGAAGCGAGAAAACCAAAAGGATTAGCTATTATTACTGAAATCGATGGTAAAGTAAAAATTAAAGAAACCAAAAGGAAAAAAGAAGTAGTCGTAACTTCAAACGACAACTCAAAATCATATACCATACCATTTGGTTCAAAAATGAGAGTAAAAGATGGTGATTTAGTAGAAGCAGGAGAACCACTAATCGAAGGTTCTATTAATCCAAGTGAAATCTTAGAAATTAAAGGACCAGAAGGTGTATATGAATACTTGATTTCAGAAGTACAAAAAGTATATAGAAATCAAGGTGTTGATATCAATGACAAGCACATTGAAGTAATTGGTAGACAAATGCTTAAAAAAGTTAGAGTGGAAGACAATGCAGATACTGACATGTTCCCAGGCTCATTGATTGATATGTATGAATTTGAAGATAAAAATAAAGAAATTATGGCAGAGGGAAAACGCCCTGCAACTGGTAAAAGAGTGTTACTTGGAATCACAAAAGCTTCTCTTGCAACAGATAGTTTCTTATCAGCAGCGTCCTTCCAGGAAACAACAAGAGTTTTAACAGAAGCAGCTGTAAAAGGAAAGACAGATGACCTAATTGGATTAAAAGAAAATGTTATCATTGGTAAATTAATTCCAGCAGGTACAGGTATGCAAAAATATCAAAACATTCATATTAATACGGAAAAAGAAGAACAAGAAGAAACAACAGAAGAAGTAGAAGAAAATGGATAAAGGAAGAAAGAGAACTAGGGGAAATAAACCCCTTGGGCTCTTTTTTTATTCTTCTATTTAGGCAATCAGTTGTTAGGTAAAGTGAATTTTCTTATTACCTCTTTTGCTTGACAAATAGCCTATTTGTTAGTAAAATAGAAAAGAGAAGGAGAAAATTATGCAAAAAACTAATAGAAAAGTTCTAGATACCTTAGTATCGAGAACAAAAATATATTTAGCTATTATCTTGGCTTTACTAGTATATATTTGTATCATACATTCATACATGATAGTACCATGTATTGGTATATTTACACTAATAGTAATTTATAGCTATTATACCAACAACAAAAAAAGAAGTGAAATATCAGAAACCTTACAAGACTTAACATTAACAGTAGATTCAGCAGCTAAAACAAGTTTAATTAATTCACCATTTCCACTTATCATATTAGAAACAGATGGAAACATTATTTGGAGGAGCTCGAAATTCACATCTGAATTTGCCAACGTAGACATTAATACCTATATTCACGACTTAAGTAGAGACATCAAAGTAGAAATAGAGCAAAGGAAAAAAAATAATAATCAAGATACGATAAGACAAATAGAAATTGATAAAAAGACATATCGAGTAGTTGGAAGATATGTAAAATCCAAAAAAAGTAAAACAGAATATATGGTAATTTTGTACTTTATTGACGATACAGAAAATATAAAATTACAAAAAGAATATAAAGACTCTAAATCTTGTGTAGGAATTATTATGGTAGATAACTACGAAGAAACCATGCAACAATTAGAAAGTGAAGAAAAACCACAATTAATAGCACAAATTGATAAATACATCTATGAATGGACAGACAAAACCAAAGGTGTTCTAATAAAAACAGAAAAAGACAGATACATTTACTTTTTTGAACAAAGATATTTAGACACAATCAAAGAAGATAAATTTAGTATTTTAGATAAAATAAAAGATATTGATGTAAAAGAAAAAGTACAATTCACATTAAGTATAGCAATTTCAAATGAAGGAAACACAGATAAAGAAAAATATAAATCAGCTGGAATGGCTATGGATGTTGTTTTAGGACGTGGAGGGGATCAAGCTGTTATTCGTGAAAACGAAATTTACAAATTCTTTGGAGGAAGAGCACAAGAGGTAGAAAAAAGGACAAAAGTAAAAGCAAGAATTATCGCACAAGCATTAGAAAACCTAATAAAAGAATCAAAAAAAGTAATGATAATGGGTCATACCAATCCAGATATGGATTGCATAGGAGCAAGTTTGGGAATTTATCGATTAGCTAAAACGTTAAATAAAAATGCCTATATTATTATGGACAATAAAAATGCAACCATAGAAGCATTTAATAAATCAATTGAAAAAGATCCCGAATATGAAGATGTCATGATCAACAAAGAAGTTGCTCTAGAAAATGTAGACGAAAACACATTATTAGTAATTGTAGACACCCATAAAATGAACTATGTAGAATCTGAAGAATTAGTAGACAAAGTCGAAAAAATAGTTATAGTAGACCATCATAGAAGAAGTGCTGACTTTATTGAAAAAGCGACCCTTACTTTCCAAGAAGTATATGCTTCTTCTGCAGCAGAACTAGTAACAGAACTATTACAATATGTAGAAGAAAAAATAGAACTAAAAACAATTGAAGCAGAAAGCTTATATGCAGGAATTATGATGGATACCAAAAACTTTACTTTCAAAACAGGAGTAAGAACTTTTGAAGCAGCAGCCTACTTACGAAAATGTGGAGTGGATATTATTCGTGTAAAAAAATGGTTCCAAAGCAACTTAGAAAGTTTCAACAAGATAGCTGAAATTGTAGGAAAGGCTGAAATTGTAAATGATACGATAGCCATCTCTACTTGTGAAGAAAAAGCAAAAGATGTGAATGTCCTATGTGCAAAAGCAGCAGATGAACTACTTACTATCAGTGAAATAACAGCTTCTTTTGTTATGGGACAATTAGGAGATAAAATATGTATTAGTGGACGCTCTATCGGAGACATAAATGTACAAGTAATTTTAGAAAAATTAGGTGGTGGAGGACATATAACGCTAGCTGGAGCACAAGTAGAAGGAATGACAATGGAGGAAACCAAACAAGAATTAATTAACAGAATTAATGAATATTTTTCAGAAATAGAATAAGATAAAAAAGAAGAGAGAACTAGGGAAAATAAGCCTTGTGCTCTTTTTTATTTTTTAACAGAATTATGTAATTAAGTTGTCATACAAAATTAAACTTTCTGTAAAAAAACCAAAAATTACCTAGCCGTATATCAATACTTATTTTTGGAAAAAGAGGAAGAAAAAAGTTATTGCATCGTTACTAAAATCATTATAAAATAAAATAAGAGATAGCATTTATATTAGGAGAGGAAAAATGGAAAAAAGCAGAAAATATAAAGTAGAAAGTGAAAAAGGTTCTGTTACTCTATACATATTAGTAGCAATGCTGTTCTTTTTGATTATTTTAATACTAACTTATACCAATCAAGCCAATAAAATAAGTGATCAAAGAAGACAAGTTGAAAAGATATATGAAGAATATAAAACAGAAGAAAAAATAGAGCAAGAGTATTATGAGGTAGAAGGAAAATTACCAGTAACAATTACATTATACAAACCATCAGGAGAAATATATGATATAAATGAGTGGACGAATCAAGACTTAAGTTTAAAGATTTTTTATCCAGGAGGGATAGTAGAAGAAGCGAAATATTTCTATTTAGATGGAATCAAAACAAAATATCAAGAAGGGTTAAAAATAACGAAAAATAGCAAAATAGAAGTAGACGACCGAGGACATAAAGCGGAAGTAATAGTAACTAGAATTGATAAAGAATTGCCAACAGTGCAAATAGAGCCAAATGGCGAAAATTATAGTATACCAGTAGAAAGCACTACGAACAATATTAGTACTAATTTACAAGCTTCTGATACAGGAGGAAGTGGATTAAATCTTCTACAATATCAAATAACTACAAGCCAAACTATACCAGATGATGAAGATAGTAATTGGAAAGATTTTATCAGTGGAAACACTATTAGGGAAGAAAAAACGGGAGGAACCTATTATTTATATACAAAAGTAACAGATTTAGCAGGAAATAGAGCAATAAGTATACAAAAATCAAATGCTTTTACACTAAAATATCAAGTATTATATGATGCGAATGGAGGAACAGGAGCACCTAGTGAGCAAGCAAAAGGACAAGGAGAAGATTTGACATTAAGTAGCACAAAACCAACTAGAACAGGATATACATTTAGAGGATGGGCAACGACTAATAATGCAACAACAGCTCAATATTTAGCAGGAGGAGAATATAAGAATAATGAAGCTGTTAGACTATATGCAGTATGGTCAATTAATCAGTATAAAGCAACCTTTAATAGTAATGGAGGAACAGCAGCCAATCCAACGAGTATAACAAAGAACTATGGAGCACAGTGGGGTACTTTACCAACAACAACGAAAATTGGCTATAGTTTTAGTGGATGGTACACAGCAGCAAGCGGAGGAACCAAAATAACAACGACAACAACAGTGCCAGCTAATAATGTAACCTATTATGCACACTGGGTAGACAATATTGTACCAGTAATGGGAACCCTAACTAAAAGTCCAACAGGATGGACAAATGGAAATGTTACAATAACAGGAAAAGCAACGGACACAGGCTCAGGAATTAGTTATTACCAATTTAGTACCAATAGTGCGCTAACAGCGTCATCTAGTGGATGGATAAGTATTACCAATACCAAATCAGAAATTACTAAAACACAAACAGTATCAAGCAATGCAACCTGGTATTTCTATGTCAAAGATGCAGCAGGAAATATTAACAAAAAGTCAATTGTTATTAGTAATATTGATAAATCAGCGCCAACAATAGCAAGTTTGACAGCAAGTACAACAGCTTGGTCAAAAGCAAATGTAACATTAACAGGAAAAGCGACAGATACGCTTTCTGGAATTAGTTATTATCAATTTAGTACAAGTAGCACATTAACAGCAGCATCTAGTGGCTGGGCAACTATTACCAATACCAAATCAGAAATAAGTAAAACTTATTCAGCAACAGCAACAGGAACTTATTATTTTTATGTCAAAGATGCAGCAGGAAATGTGACTAAAAAATCAGTGGCTGTAAAAATTGACAAAACGGTACCAACCATTAGTGGATTTACAGCTACACCGAATGGAGATACTACATCAAATTTGAAATTGACAGGAGCAGATAAAGGAGGATCAGGTCTAAAAAATTGTCGTATTACAGCAACAGGTTTTGATAAATGGTATACTTTTACTGGAACACTAAATGTTACAGTAGCTGAGAACAAAACTTATAAAGTAATTGTTTATGATAATGCTGGAAATGCATCAGCTTCTAAATCAGTAACTACAGGAGTTTATAATTATAATATTGATAATACAGCATGGACAAAGACATTATCAGATGCGATAACAAAAGCAAAAGCTAGTGGATCAACGATAAAATTAATTAGAAATGTAACCGATAATTCGGCAGCAACAGTAAGTAAAACATTTACGTTTAATTTAAATGGAAAAACTTTAACAAGAGGAGTGGTAATAACAGTAAACTCAGGAAAAGGTTTAGCAATAACAGGAAGTGGTACAATAAGTTGTACTAGTGCATCTGTTAATATGATCAATAACTATGGAAGTGTAGCAATTTATAATGGAACATTCAGAAGTTCTGCAGGTAGAAACCAATATAATAGTACAGGCTTTATTGCAAATCGTAGTGGTGCTACTATGAATATTAGTGGAGGAAGCTTTACCACGGATGGACATACCATAGTTAATGAAGGAGGAAGTTTAACAATATCTTCAGGTACAGTAACGAGTACAGGAAATTCAAGTGGCGTATCTAGCGTATGGAACAAGAGTGGTACAAGTATTATAAAGACAGCAACGATTAATAATACTACCACAGGAAATGGAAATGCTATATTAAACTGGAATGGTGGCACAGTAGAACTTCATGGTACAACTGCAAATGGAAGGGTTGATAATCAAGGAACTTTTAGAATTTATAATGCTACTACGATTACACGAAAAGACTTTAACAATATTGGTATTATTAATAGCGGAAATATGAGTATTGAAGGAGCATCAACAAGATTAATAGGAGGTTCTTCTTCGAGAGGATTCTTTAGTAACACAGGAAATGTATGGCATAACGGAGGAACGATTAGTGTTACATCAGGAACAGCTGTATGGAACGAGGGAAGCTGGTTTAAGCAAGGAGGAATCATTTCAGGAAGTAGTAATGTTTAAGAAAAAGCAAGCAGGTAGCTTGCTTTTTTAGCTTATCTATAGTAGAATAGTAGCAGAAATGCAACAATAATGGAGGGAGAAAATGGAACTAGGAAAAGTACCACCACACGATTTGGAAGCAGAACAAGCCATCATTCGGAAGTATGTTGACAGATAAAGATGCTGTTATTTCAAGCATAGAAGTGTTAAAAGAAGAAGATTTCTATCGTGAAGACAATCGAGCAATCTATGCAGCCATCTTAAATTTGTACAATCGAGCAGAACCAATCGATATTATAACGGTAAAAGCAGAATTAGAATCCATGGGAAAATTTGAACAAATAGGAGGACTAGAATATTTAGCAGAATTACCAGAAAAAGTACCAACTACTGCCAATGCAGTAAAATATATAAAAATAGTAGAAGAAAAAGCACTTTTAAGAAATTTAATCAAAACAGCGAATGAAATTATTGAATTAGGATATGATCCAACAGAAGAAGTAGAAGACATTATGGAGGGGGCAGAAAAAAAGATTTTTAATATTATGCAGAACAAAAATCAAAAAGGCTATACCCCCATTAAAGATGTCTTAGTGGATAGTTTTACTGAATTAGAACAACTATACAATAGAAAACAGCATATTACAGGTGTGCCAACAGGATTTACACAATTAGATTATAAAACAGCAGGATTTCATGGCTCAGAACTGATACTAATTGCAGCAAGGCCAGCTATGGGAAAGTCAGCTTTTGCTTTAAATATTGCAACCAATGCGGCTTTAAAAGCCAATGTGCCAGTAGCTATCTTTAGCCTAGAAATGTCAAAAGAACAAATGGTAAACAGAATTTTATGCAGTGAAGCAATGGTAGACAGTAACAAGGTAAGAACTGGAAAATTAGAAGAAGATGATTGGACTAAGTTAGCAGGAGCAATTGGTCCATTATCAGAAGCTGAAATTTACATTGACGATACACCAGGTATATCAGTTATGGAAATAAGAGCAAAATGTAGAAAATTAAAATTAGAAAAAAACTTAGGAATGGTAGTAATTGACTATTTACAGTTAGTACAAGGGAGCAATAAAAGAAACGGAAGTCGTGAACAAGAAATATCAGAAATTAGCCGTTCTCTAAAAATATTAGCCAAAGAAATTGGTGTGCCAGTAATAGCTTTATCGCAATTATCAAGAGCAGTAGAACAAAGACCAGACCATAGACCAATGTTATCAGACTTGCGTGAATCAGGAGCTATTGAGCAAGATGCTGACATTGTTATGTTTTTATATCGAGATGACTATTATAATCAAGATAGTGAAAAAAAGGATATAGCAGAAGTTATTATGGCAAAACATAGAGGAGGCTCAACAGGAACCGTAGAACTGTTATGGCTAGGAAGCTATACAAAATTCGTTAATTTAGAAAGAAGATTTGATGATTAAAAAAGAAAGGCGTGATGATATGAAGGTAATACTAAAAGCAGATATCAAAGGAGTAGGAAAAAAAGATGAGATAATCAATGCATCAGATGGTTATGCTAGAAATTTTTTATTTCCAAAGAATTTAGCAGTAGAAGCTAACAATGAAAACATGGCAAAACTAAAAGCAAGACAAAATTCAATAAAATTTCAAAAAGACCAAGAAAAAGAAGAAGCATTAAAGTTAGCAGATAAATTATCAAAAATCTTATTAAAAATAAAAGTAAAAGCAGGAGAAAATGGAAAAATCTTTGGAGGTGTATCGGCTAAAGAAATTGCACAAGAATTAGAAAAACAATACCAAATAAAAGTAGACAAAAAGAAAATTGACTTAAAAGAAACCGTTAAAACATTAGGAATACAAACAATAGAAATTAAATTATTTGAAAGTGTTATGGGGAAACTAAAAATAGACGTCATAGGAGAATAAAAAAGAAAAGGTAATGAAAGATAAAATTCTACAAACAATAAAGAAATATAATTTAATAGAAAAAGAAGATAAATTAGTATTAGCAGTATCTGGTGGCCCAGATTCTATGTGTATGTTAAGCTTACTAAAACAATTAGGAAATGAAATTGTAGTAGCACATGTTAATCATAATTTAAGGAAAGAAGCAAAAGAAGAAGAACAATATGTTAAAAGTTATTGTGAAAAAAATGAAATTGAATGTTATATAAAAAGTATAGACATTAAAAATTTAGCACATACTGATAAAATAGGAACAGAAGAAGCGGGAAGAAAAGTCAGATATAAATTTTTTGAAGAAGTATTAAAAAAGACAAAAGCAACTAAAATTGCAGTAGCACATAACAAAAATGATAAAATTGAGACGATTTTATTACATACTTTAAGAGGGAGTGGACTGGAAGGATTAAAGGGGATAGAAGCCAAAAGAGGAAATATTATAAGACCATTAATTGAATGTGAAAGAAAAGAAATTGAACAATATTGTAAGCAACAAAATTTGCAACCAAAGATTGACCAAAGCAAT
>CATOLW010000001.1 GCA_951800935.1 uncultured Clostridium sp. | reverse complement strand
TAGTAATGGAGAAGAAAGAGAAATTGAATAACAAGGAACTAGAAAAAATAAAGGAAAAAGCATTAAAAGAACATATTCCCATTATTATGGATGAAACCTTAGAAATAATGGAGAAAATTTTGGGTAAAATGAAACCAGAAAAAATATTAGAAATAGGAACTGCTGTCCGGATATTCTGCTATGTGTTTTACGAGATTTTTAGCATCAAATGGTAGAATTGACACGATAGAAAGAGAAGAAGTAAGAGTAAAAGAAGCAAAAGAAAATATCAAAAAAGTAGGAGTAGAAGATAAAATTCGAATTTACGAAGGAGATGCCGTAGAAATATTACCAATATTGGATGAAAAATATGATGCTGTTTTTATTGACGCTGCCAAAGGAAAATATCCATTTTTCTTAAAAGAAGCTTTAAGAATGATAAAGCCAAATGGAATTATTTTTGCTGATAATATTTTGTATAAAGGCTATGTCTTAAGTGATTACAACAAACATAAACAACGTACAGCCGTTAGAAATTTAAGAGAATATATTAAACAAGTTAGTGAAAATCCAAGTCTTGAAACTCAGATTTTAGAGGTAGGAGATGGATTGGCTATTAGTCAAATCAAAAAAGTTTAGCTTTGAATCATATAAAGCTAAACTTTTTTTGTTTAAGATAAGTCAAGTTCAAAATCAGAATTATTTTTTTGTTTATTTCTAAAGGTTTCCGCATATTTTAAAATATTCCTACGAGAAATGTCTTTTGGCAATTTATTAGCAGATTCTTCATGTTCTTTTACAACATCTATACAAGCACGCATGTGAGGAGATGGATTTTCAGGAGGATTATTAATAACATATTCTAACCTTCTAATTAATAAATCTCTTAAACAAGTATTAGCATCACGTTTTCTTAAAACTTCTGCAAATTCTCCAATAATTTTTTTATGATGAATTCCTGCTGTAGAAAAAGAAGTATGACCAGAACCACATACATTCATATAAGGTGATAAAGATAAAGCAGTAGAAAGTAAATACTCATCTGTGTTAATGGTAAAAGGAAGATTAGTGGTAATTGGCTCAATATTACCAGCATCAATATCTTGTTGTAGTTTATCTGGATTATTTTGATAAGAACCTCCTGCTGGGAAGGCAGGAAATAGTTGCATTTCTTCCTTAATTTTAATATGTTTCATTAATTCGCGATAATGTTCAGACTCTAAAAAAGCAATACCTTCAGGTGTTTTTAAAAAGTCTTCTTTTTCTTGCTTAGTTTCAAATTCTGGAATTTCGTAAGGAGAAACTAGTGCTTTATCAGCTGAAATGCTATCTAAAATATCTAAATAATAAGAAATATCATATTCGTCATTTTTATCTACTAATTCAAAGAAATTTTTGATATCAATGTTTTTACCTGCCATACCACTATGATAAGAACTACCTTTTGTGGAAGTATAGTAAGCTTTATTGGATTGAGATATAACCTCAATGGGACCAAAAGGAGTATTTAAAGTATCATAACGAGCTTGAAATCCATTTGACTTTTTTGATTCTTTCTCATATTCAGAATAAGTTTTTAGAGCATTTTTTATCAAAGGTGAGTTAAAAACAATAGGTAAGGTTTTATCTAAAATTGCAAAATGCAATTGGTCATAAACTCTAGAGCGAAAATCATTGGATAATTGACTAAGTTCGGTTATATCTGCTTCTGCAACAAGAGTTGGAAAGGAATCATATTCTAAAAAATAATCATATTGAAACTTAGCTTCTTCATAAAGTTGACTAAAAGAAGGATTTGGTTTCCTTTCGTCTGTAAATTCTTCTGGTGTAATTTCAAGCATTCGTTTTAGTAATTCTTTTTTTAGTTCAAAGAATTTTTTTCCATTGCGAATTGGAGAGCGCAAATATTTATCAATATCATCCACAAAACTAACATTTTTATTTGAAAGATCCATCAATTTGGAAATTTTTGGGTCATTCAATAGTTCTTCGAAAGACTTGCTGGAAGGAAGAGAATAGTTGATATCATTTAAAACAATTTTCATAGCTAATATGTCTTTGGTAATGGAAGTAGTGTCAAAGGGTTTCTGAGAATTAGTATCTTTTATAAATTTATTAAATTCTTTTTGAATATTTTTTGTAAAACTAGTATCACTTTTAGTTCGGAAGGGAATATAAATACTAAGACGAGGATATAATTCACGATAAGTTAAGTAAATGGCCGAAGTTAAATAACACATAAATTCTCTACTTTCAAAAGAACTTTTATTTTGATATTCGTCAATTAAATCAAAAAATTTATTTTCTAATTCTTTTTGTTCTTCATTGGTATATATTTTAGGATATTTTAAACTATCTTTAAATTCATTACTTTCCATAGAAAGCCTCCTATTTTCTATTTTATGTCATTATATTATAACACAATGAAAAAAGCAAGAATTTATTGACAATCCATAAAAATGCTTATATAATAGGCAAAAATAAAGAAAAAGAGGGATAACATGAAAGGAATTGAACTATTAGCCCCAGCCCGGGTCATTTGAAAAAGCAAAAATAGCATATCTATATGGAGCAGATGCTGTCTATTGTGGTACATCATCTTTATCCTTAAGAGCAAGAGCAGACATGAAAGATGATGACCTAGAAAAAACCATAAAATATGCCCATGAAATAGGAAAAAAAATCTATGTAACCTTAAATATCTTTGCATGGGATGAAAAATACGAAGAAATCATAGAAATGGCAAAAAGACTAGAAGAACTAAAACCAGATGGAATCATTGCAGCTGACGTAGGAGTCATCGAAACATTAAAAAAATATGCCCCATCTGTACCAATTAATATTAGCACACAAGCCAATATTATCAGCCTTCATGACTGTAACTTTTGGTATAACAATGGAGCCAAAAGAGTGATTATGGCAAGAGAAATGAATAAAGAACAACTACGTTATATTATGGAAAACAAACCAAAAGATTTAGAGGTTGAAATCTTTATTCATGGAGCAATTTGTTTTGCCTTTTCTGGAAGATGCTTTTTAAGTGATTTTCTATCTTGTAGAAGTGCTAACTTAGGAGATTGTGTACAAAGTTGCAGATGGTCTTATAATTTATACGCCGAAGAAAAAAACAATCCAGGGGAAATGATGCCAATTGAAACCAATGAATATGGAACTAGTATTTTTTCTTCTAAAGATTTATGCTTAATCAAAGAATTACCAGAAATTATAGAAATGGGAATTGATAGTTTAAAAATAGAAGGAAGATTAAAAACAGAATATTACATAGCAAGTGTAGTAAATGCTTATCGAAATGCCATTGATGATTACAAAAAAAATCCTGAAACTTATGATAGTACAAAATATTTAAAAGAATTGGAAAAAGTTAAAACCAGAGGACTTACAACTTTCTATTTTAATGATAGGGAAAATAAAGATATCCAAGAATATGGTGGAAGACAATACAATGAAAATTATGAATTTGGTGGAAAAGTGATAGAATTTGGTGAGGAAAAATCTATTATAGAGATTCGAAATAAGCTACAAGTAGGAGATACATTAGAAATTATTGTACCAAATGAAATACAGCCTTATGAATTTAAAATAGAACACTTATGGCATGATGAAACGGATGAAGAGATTACAGAGGTAAGCCCAGGGGTAAAAGGTCAAAAGGTAAAAATGAAATTACCAATTAAGTGTCAAAAAGATTGGATTATAAGAAGAAAGAAATAGAATAAAGGACGATATAGGATTGATGTGTGTTTTTGACTGTTTTGTATAAAATTTTGTAAAATTATGTTAAATATGCTATAATTATATTAAACCGAAAGAGGAGGGCAAAAATATGAATTTGTATGAACCAGTAGTAAATGGGCGGTATCGCATAGCATCTTTACCATATGATACGAAAGATGAAGCGGTACAAGACATTAATAGCAACTGGAAAGGAACTGGTGCTGAAACATATTATGAGGTAAGAGAAAATAAATGGTATGTAAAAGAACCAGTAAACAGCTAAACAAAGAACATAAGGGGATGTCTTAAGGACGTTTCCCTTGTTCTTTTTTATATACTTTTTTTCCCAAAAAAAGAGGCAACAACAAAACCGAAGAAAACAACATAAAACGCCAATCAATATTTCTAAAAAAGAAGAAAAACTAGGTAATAACACAAAAATAGAGCCAACCGTAAAACCAATAATAGCATAAAAAGTAGGAGCATAGAAATGTTCTAATAAAAACTTTGTCAATTTCATAAACAAAAATCCACCAAGCATAACACCAATACCAATTGGTATTAAAATAGGAAGATATACACTAGATATAGAAGAAAGATAGATAGGATAAACCCCTAAAAGCATTAAAATAATAGTACTACTAACACCTGGAACAACAATGCCAACAGACATAAAAAAGCCACACAAAGCAAGGTAAAAAAAACTAACATTTTCTAAAGTAGTAGGAAGAGGTAAATACTTTTCTAAGAAAATAGAACCAATACCAATAAAAAGAGCAAGAAAAAAGAAAAACCAGTAACAAGTTTTAGCTTTTTGTCTTTTATGCGTTTCTTTTAATAAGGCAGGAATACTACCAAAAATTAATCCAATAAAAATAGATTTTGTTTGAACAGGAAATTGATATAAACAGTAATTTAAAAGATTTCCAAACAAAACAACACCAAATCCAACACCAATTAGAATCGGAAAAAGAAATTTAAAATTATTTTTTACATCACTAAAAAAATTTAAAATGCTATCTAAAAGTTTTTCATAGATTCCAAAAATCACACAAAAAACTCCGCTACTGATGCCTGGTAAAATAGCACCACTTCCAATAGCAACACCTTTTAAACAATTCGTTAGAAATTTCATGTATCAACACCTCTAGTTTATTTTATGAAGTTGCTAAAAAAATATAAGTAATTAAACTAAAAAAGACTTATTTACAACCAGAAAAAAGATTTAGACTGACCTGTCAGTCTAATCTTTTTTTGTCCAATTTATGATATAAATAGAAAGAATAAAAAAAACAAGGAGAAAAATATGAACGAAAAAATAAATGATTTAAAAGATATGCTAAAAAAATCAGGAAAACAATATGGCGAAAAGATAGCATATCAAATAAGACAAGGAGAAGGAAAATATCAAAACATAACACATCAAGAAGTAAGAGAAATGATAGAAGCCTTAGGAACAGCATTAATAGATATAGGGCTAAAAGGAAAAAGAATAGCAGTGATTGGAGAGAATCGATATGAATGGGAAATTGCTTATTTATCCATTGTTTGTGGAACAGGAGTGGTAGTTCCTTTTGATAAATCATTACCAGAAAATGAATTAAAAAGTCTAATTGAGCGTTCAGAAGTAGAAGCCATTTTCTATTCAAAAAACTACCAAACTATGTTAGAAAATGCTAAAAACGAAGGAGTTGGTAAACTAAAGCATTTAATATCAATGGATTTAAACATTCATACTAATGGTATTTATGCAGAAAAAGAGTTAATCGAAAAAGGAAAAGAATTAATCAAACAAGGAAATAAAGAATTTGTCAATGCCAAAATAGATAATGAAAAAATGAGTATTATGCTATTTACTTCTGGTACTACCTCTGCTTCAAAAGCAGTTGCATTATCTCATAAAAATTTATGTTCTAATTTAATGGATATAGCTTCTATTTTAGATGTGGATTGTAATGATACGTTTCTATCCTTTTTGCCATTACATCATGTTTTTGAATGTACAGTAGGTTTTTTATTTTCTTTGCACAAAGGAGCAAAAACAGTATTTTGTGATGGAATAAGACACATTCCAGAAAATATGAGAGAATATAAAGTTAGTGTTATGGCATCTGTGCCAGCCATTTATGAAAGAATCTTTAAAATGATTCGAAAGCAACTAGAAAAACAAGGAAAATTAGAAGAGATCTTACAAAAGGAAGAACAATATAGAAATTATAGTATGGAAGAGAAAAAACAAGTATTTCAAGAAATTCATGATATGTTAGGTGGAAATGTAAAATTATTAATTAGTGGGGCAGCAAGCTTAGACAGTACAGTCGAAGAAAAATATCGATTATTAGGATTAAACTTAGTACAAGGTTATGGTCTAACAGAAACTTCACCAGTAATTAGTATGGGAACCAAAAAATATTACAAAGTTGGCTCCATTGGAAAAACGGTTCCAAGTGTAAAAGCAAAAGTAATTAACAAAAATCAAGAAGGAATTGGAGAGCTAATTGTACAAGGACCAAACATTATGCTAGAGTACTATGGAAATAAGCAAGAAACCAAGAAAGTATTGCAAGATGGATGGTTTTATACAGGAGATTTAGCAAGAATTGATGAAGAAGGCTATATTTTTATTTGTGGAAGAAAGAAAAGTGTCATTGTCTTAAAAAATGGAAAAAACATCTTCCCAGAAGAAATGGAAAACTTAATTAATAGAATTGAAGGAGTAGAAGAGTCTTTTATATTTGGAAAACAAATGTCAGAGGACAAAAATGATATCAAAATTTTTGCCAAATTAGTTTATAATCAAGAAGTAGTAGAAAATACTTACAAAGTAACACGGAAAAGATAAAATATATCAAGTGTTAAATGAAAAAATAAAAGAAATCAATAAAAGTATGCCACACTATAAATCTATCAAGGGAATTTCCATAACAGAAGAACCACTAATTAAAACTACTACCAATAAGATAAAAAGACAAAATAATTTAGAACAAATTAGAAAAGAGGAAAAATGGAGCAATTAGAAAATTTGACTACCAAATTTTTAGGAAGAAAAATTATCTATCAAGAAGAAATTGATTCAACCCAATTAGAAGTTTGGCGAAGAATTAAAAAACAGAAAATAGAAAATGGAACGATTGTAATAGCTAATAAGCAAACGCAGGGAAAAGGAACACATGGTAGGAAATGGTACACAGAGGAAGAAAATAATATAGCTTTTTCTTTTGTATTGATCTTAGATTGTGAAGCAAAGAAGTTAGAAGGAATTACCATTGAAATTGCCAAAACTTTAGTAGAAGTTTTTAAGAAACTATACCAGATTGAAATTGAAATCAAGTTTCCAAATGACTTGGTTTATCATGGCAAAAAATTAGGAGGCATTTTAACGCAAACAAAGGTAAAAGGAGAAAAAGTAAAATATGTAGTAGTTGGAATTCGGTATCAATACTAACCAAGAAAAGTTCAACCAAGAAATTAGTCCAATAGCAAGTTCTATTAAAAATGAATTTGGAATCGAGGTAAATCGAGAAAAAGTAATAACAGAATTTTGTAATCAATTTGAAAGGAAGATGAAGGAAAAATGAAATTAGGCTTTTTATTTCCAGGGCAAGGATCTCAAAGCGTAGGAATGGGAAAAGATTTATATGAAAAATATGAAGAAGTAAGAAAATTATATAAAAAAGTAGAAGAAATAACTAAAATAGATGTGGCTGAAATGTCATTTAATGGAAGCGAAGAAGAATTAAACAAAACCCAAAATACTCAACTTGCTATTTTAACAATGAGCCTAGCTATTTTAGAAGTACTAAAACAAAGCAATATCAAAGCAGAGGCTTTAGCAGGTTTGAGCTTAGGTGAATATACGGCTTTAATTTATAGCGGAAAAATCACATTAGAAGAAGGGATAAAATTAGTTCAAAAAAGAGGACAATATATGCGGAGAACTAGTACCAAAAGGAGAATGGTCAATGGCAGCTATTATGGGAATGACAGAAGAACAAGTGCAAGAAGTTTGTCAAAAAGTAACCAATGGTTTTGTTGTTCCAGCTAATTTTAATACCACAGGACAAATTGTTATTTCAGGAGAAAAGCAGGCAGTAGAAGAAGCAGAAACAATAGCCAAGGAAATGGGAGCAAAAAAAGTAAGAATTTTAAAAACAGCAGGTCCATTTCACACTGAAAAATTAAGCTTAGCTTCTAATAAGCTAAGAGAAGAATTAGACAAAATTAATTTTCAAGACTTTGAAATACCAGTTATTAAGAATTTAGATGGAAATGTTTATAGTAAAGAAGAAGATATGAAGGATATTTTAGCAAAACACATTATTAGTCCTGTTAGATTTTCAAAGAGCTTGCAAACAATGCTAGACATGGGAATCGATACATTTGTAGAAATTGGACCTCGGAAAAACTTTATCAGGATTTGTAAAAAGGTTAGAATCGGAAAAACAAGTAACTGTTTTTACGATTAATAATCTAAGTAGTTTAGAAGAATTTTTAGAACGAAAGGAGAGTTTATATGAGTAAGGTAGCATTAATTACTGGTGCAACAAGAGGAATTGGAAAACAAATTGCAATTACCTTAGCAAAAGAAGGGTATCATATTGCTTTAAATTATCGTAAGGAAAATGAAGAATTAGAAAAGGTTAAAAAGGAAATTGAAGAAAATAGGGTAGAATGTTTGGCTGTAAAAGGGGATGTTTCTCATTTTGAAGACTGCGAAGCATTCGTAAAACAGGTGATGGAAAAGTTTGGTCAAATTGATGTATTAGTGAATAATGCAGGAATTACCAAAGACATGTTGCTAATGAGAATGAAAAAAGAAGATTTTGAACAAGTAATAGATGTTAATTTAGTAGGTACTTTTAATGTAACTAAAAATGTTATTAGCCATATGCTAAAAGCTCGTATGGGTAGAATTATCAATATATCTTCTGTTGTAGGAATTTCTCGGAAATGCAGGACAAACTAATTATGCATCATCCAAAGCAGGAATAATTGGCTTTACAAAAAGTTTGGCCAAAGAAGTTGCTTCTAGAGGAATTTTAGTAAATGCAGTGGCTCCAGGATTTATTAGAACCAATATGACAGATAGTTTAAAAGAAGAGATAAAAGAGGAAATTGCAAAAAGTATTCCATTAAAAAGAATGGGAACTTCCCAAGATGTGGCAAATGTGGTTAAGTTTTTGGCTTCTGAAGATAGTTCTTATATAACAGGTCAAGTGCTTTCCGTAGATGGTGGTATGCTTATGTAAAAAGGAAAAGTAGCATCTTGCATAGATTATACAACACAAGATACTACTTCCAATAAGCTTATCCAAAAATAAAAGTTTTTTGATGCGAGCAAAGGCCTTTTGTTTCTTTTAGCTCTAAGTGATCCAAAGATAAATCGTGCAGAAACTGTTCTACAATCTCGATAACAAATGGAACTGGATATGATGAGAAATCCAAAAGATTATATTGGATTTCAGCATAAGTCAACTCCTTTTCTCCATTAGCGAAATATTCGGCTACGATTTGCTTTAAAAGAAACTTTTTTAGCCTGTAAATTGGCTCACTTGGATCTAAGCCATCCCGCACTGCAATAGCAGTTTGATAAAATTCATACATAGGGTAAATTCCTCCTTATAAATATTTATGTAAATATAATAACATAATAAAGAAATAAAAGCAAGAGAAAGGAAGTAAAAAATGGAAAAAAGAGTAGTAATTACAGGATTAGGAGCCATTACTCCAATTGGAAAAAATCTAGAAGAAACTTGGAAAGGAATCCAAGAAAAGAAATGTGGAATTGATAAAATAACATTATTTGATACCACAAATTTTAAAACTAGTTTAGCAGCAGAAGTAAAAGAATATGAAGCAAGCAAATACTTTGATGTAAAACAAGCAAAACGATTAGACAGAAGTTCACAATTTGCTATCATTGCAGCAAGAGAAGCTTTCCAAGATAGTGGCATAACAAAAGAAAATACAGATTTTGAAAGAGTAGGTGTGTTTGTAAGTTCTGGAATAGGAGGATTTAATACCATTCAAGACCAATGTGAAGTACACTGCAAGAAAGGAAACAACCGAGTTTCTCCTATGTTTATTCCTATGTCAATTGCTAATATGCCAGCAGGAAATGTTGCCATCGATTTAGGACTAAAAGGAGAGTCCATTTCCATTGTAACAGCTTGTGCTTCTTCTACACATGCGATTCGGAGAAGCTTATAAAACCATTAAATATGGAGCAGAAGATGCTATTTTAGCAGGGGGAACGGAAAGCTCTATTTGTAGTGTGGGAATGGCAGGATTTGAAAATATGAAGGCATTATCATATGCCACTGACAAAAACAGAGCGAGTATTCCATTTGACAAAGAAAGAAATGGATTTGTTATGGGAGAAGGAGCAGGTGTTCTTGTTTTAGAAGAATTAGAACATGCGATTCAAAGAGGTGCTAAGATTTATGCAGAAGTAGTGGGATATGGAGCAACCTCAGATGCTTATCATATTACTTCACCAGCACCTGAAGGAGAAGGTGGAGCAAGGGCTATGAAAAGAGCAATCAAAGATGCTAATGTAACACCAGAAGAAATTGATTATATTAATGCCCATGGAACTTCTACTCATTTAAATGATTCTTGTGAAACCATGGCAATTAAATCAGCATTAGGAGAAGCAAGCAAAAAAGTGATGGTAAGTTCAACCAAAGGAAATATTGGTCATCTATTAGGGGCAGCAGGAGCGGTAGAAGCTATTTTTTGTAGTAAAGCAATCGAGGACCAAATAATTCCACCAACAATCAATTATCAAGAAAAAGACGAAGAATGCGATTTAGATATTGTGCCAAATGAAGTAAGAAAGGCAAAAGTAGAAGTTGTAATGTCAAATTCATTAGGATTTGGTGGTCATAATGCAAGTATTGTGTTAAAAAAATATTAGAAGGAGGTAGATATTTATGGAGTACGAGAAAATAAAACAATTAATGGAAGATATGGGAAATTCAAAATTAACAGCGATTGATATTGATTTTCCAGATGGTACTAAAATTAGTATGAAAAAGGAAGAAAAACAAGTTTTAGTAGAAAATTTATCAACAAAAGAAGCAAGAAAAGTGGAACAAGTTCAAGAAATAGAAGCTACAGAAAAAAAAGAAAATGAAATAAAAGAAGGTAATATTGTTAAATCTCCTATGGTAGGAACTTTTTATTCTAAGCCTTCTCCTAATAGTGATAGCTTTGTAAAGGTAGGACAAAAAGTGAAAAAAGGTGATGTTTTGTGCATTATTGAAGCAATGAAATTGATGAATGAAATTGAGTCTGAGCTTGATGGAGAGGTTGTAGAGATTTTGGTTAAGGATGAAGAAACAGTAGAATATGGAAAGCCTTTATTTGTGATTCAATAAAAAAGAGAGCTGGCGATATAGCTTGCCAGCTCCGAAGGGTTGGTAGAACCTATTAGACGAAAATACAAGTCTTTCGGTTCGTTACATGAGTTATTTTGTTAGGCTCTTTGTCTAATATAGCTTGGAAAGTACGGTTAATTGCTGCATCTGATAAACATGCAGATAATGAAACAAAATCATCAGGAATTCCAGATTCCGATAATGTATTTCTTTCCCGTAATTCTTTGGAAGCTTTTAAACAATCTTCGAGATAAGCCATTGTCCTTTCTATGCTAGCCTCAAACTCATCAAATTTTTTGTCTGCTACCTTCATGTTGTAACCTCCTCATTAATTATAAGTTTTTATTTTAAGAGTTACTTTAATTATACCACAAAACTATACATAAAATCAAGTTTTAGAAAAGAAAGAGAGTGAAACAAATGTTAAACCAAGAACAAATAAAAGAAATTATACCACAAAGAGAGCCGTTTTTAATGATAGACGAAGTAGAAGAATATAATCCAGGAAAAAGTGCAATAGCCTATAAATATGTAAATGAGCAAGAATGGTATTTTAAAGGACACTTTCCAGGAAATCCAATTATGCCAGGAGTGTTAATTACAGAAAGCTTAGCACAAACAGGTGCCATTGCGATTCTTAGTTTAGAAGAAAACAAAGGAAAGAATGCCTTATTTGGTGGAATTGATAAAATGAAATTTAAAAAAATGGTGCTACCAGGAGATAAGCTAAAATTAGAAGTAAAAATTATCAAACAAAAAGGACCAATTGGAGTAGGGGAAGCAATTGCAACAGTTGAAGATAAAATGGTAGCAAAAGGAGAATTAACTTTTGCAGTGGTATAGCTAAAAAAGAAAAAACCAGCGATTGATATAGCTTAATCGCTGGTAGGTAGAAAAGTTATTCTTCGACTTCTTCGAAGCGAATCATAACTTCATCTGCCCTTGGTGGTTCCAGCTTTATTTGAGCTCTAGAAATCTTTAAAAAGACTTCATAAATAATATGCTGCGGAAAAAGAGCTGGAATCGAAACTGATTCAGAAATGGTTTTAGAATTGTGAGAGAACATAGACTCTAACTTTTTGCATAAAGCAAGGCACATGCCTGCATTAGGTAGATTAGAAGTCCGTAATTGTTTCTCATAGTCTAGTAAGTCATTTAAATGAATCATCGAAATACCCTCCATTTTCTAAAATGTTAGTAAAACATGAAACTATTATACCATAAAAGTGAGATAAAATCAATGAAAGGAGTAAAAACAAGCCATGAATAAAATATTAATAGCAAACCGAGGAGAAATAGCAGTAAGAATAATAAGAGCCTGCAAAGAAATGAATATAAAAACCGTAGCTGTTTATTCTGAAATTGACGAAAATGCTATGCATACACGCTTAGCAGATGAAGCAGTATGTATTGGACCAGCTAATAGTAACAAAAGCTATTTAAACTTTAAAAACATCATAGAAGCAGCAAATATAACAGGAGCTGACAGCATTCATCCAGGATTTGGATTTTTATCAGAAAATAGCCAATTTGCAAAAATATGTGAAGAATCTAATATAAAATTTATTGGACCATCTTATCGGAGTCATTGAATTAATGGGAAATAAATCAAATGCAAAAGATTTAATGAAATCAGCAGGAGTACCAGTAATACCTGGATCAGATGGTAGTGTAAAAGGATTAAAAGATGCCATAAAAATAGCCCAAAAAATTGGTTATCCTGTTATGTTAAAAGCAGCAGCTGGAGGTGGCGGAAAAGGAATTCGTATTGTCAATTCAGCAGAAGAATTAGAAAGTAACTACAATCTTGTAAAACAAGAGGCAAAGATCTCTTTTAATGATGATGAAATTTACTTAGAAAAATTGATTAAAAATCCAAGGCATGTAGAAATACAAGTTTTGGCAGATGAACATGGAAATGTAATTCATTTAGGAGAAAGAGATTGTTCTATTCAACGAAGAAACCAAAAAGTAATAGAAGAAACACCATCGACAGCCATTGATGACAAACTAAGAAATAAAATGGGAGAAGCAGCGATTAAAGCAGTTAAGGTGGCAGGCTATACAAGTGTGCGGAACGATTGAATTTTTAGTAGATAGTGATAAAAACTTCTATTTCATGGAAATGAATACTAGAATTCAAGTAGAACATCCAATTACAGAAGAAAGAACAGGAATTGATATTGTAAAAGCACAAATTAAAGTAGCGGCAGGAGAATCTTTAAAAATAAAGCAAAAACAAGTTGAATTTAGAGGACATAGCATAGAATGCAGAATTAATGCAGAAAATCCAAGCAAAAACTTTATGCCATGCCCAGGAACCATTACAGGACTAAATTTACCAGGAGGAAATGGCGTTAGAGTGGACACTGCTATATATGAAGGATATACAATTCCGCCATCTTATGATTCTATGATTGCTAAAATCATTACCCATGGAGATACAAGAAATGAAGCCATCAGTAAAATGAAAAGAGCTTTAGAAGAAATCGTAATAGAAGGAGTAGACACTAATATAGACTTCTTATTCAAAATTATAAAAAATCCTAATTTTATTCGAGGAAATTTTGACACTTCCTTTATTGAAAAAGAGGGATTAGGGGATGACCTTAGCTGTGCGAACGTTAAGTAAGAGTACAGATAAGTAATACCTTTAGGTACGTTCCTTAAAATCCCTGTTTTGTGGATGAGGGGGGACACTCCTTTGAAATGATTAGTTATGAAAGAATTACTTCTAATTCTTTACGAGAAAGGAAAAAATCATGATAGTAGATAAAATAAAAAAAAGAGAACCATCTGCGAAAAGAGTAGAAAATCAAGTTGACATACAAGTTGGTAAATGGGTAAAATGTGACAAATGTAAAGAAATATTATACAAAGAAACGGTAAGAGAAAACAGTAGCATTTGTCCGAATTGTGGTGCTTACTTTAGAATGCATATTAATAAAAGATTAGAAAGTATTATCGATGAAGGAACTTATCAAAAGTTTGATTTAAAACTAGATACTACCAATCCTTTAGGGTTAGAAGACTATCCTAAGAAAATAAAAGGATTAAGAGAAAAAACAGGAATTCAAGAAGCAGTAAGCTGTGGGACTGGAAAAATACGGAGGAGAACCAGTCGTTATTTGTGTGATGGATAGTGGATTCTTAATGGGAAGTATGGGAGTTGTAGTAGGAGAAAAAATCACATATGCCATAGAAAAAGCAATTGAAAAGAAACTTCCACTTATTATATTTTGTGTTTCTGGCGGTGCCAGAATGCAAGAAGGAATTATGTCTTTGATGCAAATGGCAAAAACGACAGCTGCTATTTCCAAACTAAATGAAGCAGGCTTATTGTACATATCAGTCTTAACAGATCCAACCTATGGAGGTGTTACAGCATCTTTTGCAAGTATTGCTGATATTGTGCTTGCAGAACCAAAAGCTATGATAGGGTTTGCAGGACAAAGAGTAATAGAGCAAACCATTGGAGAAAAACTACCAGAAGGTTTCCAAACAGCAGAATTTTTATTAGAACATGGATTTATTGATAAAATTGTAGAAAGAAAAGAACTAAAAAACACACTAAATCAACTAATCCAGTATCATAAGAATTAGAAAACAGGGATTAGGGGACGTTCCTTAAAATCCCTGTTTCAAGGGAAAGAGGATACTCCTTGAAATGAGTTTTATTAAAGGACTGTTCCCTAATTCCTAAAAGTGGGATTTTAAGGAACGTCCCCTAATCCCTTTTAAAAGAAAGGAGGAGTTAAAGTTGAAAGAATTGACAGCATGGGAGAAAGTAGAAATAGCAAGAAGTTCAAAAAGAAAAACAGCGTTAGATTATATTGATGAAATTTTTGATGAATTTATAGAGCTACATGGTGATAGGAATTTTAAAGATGATAAATCGATTGTATGTGGCTTGGCTAGGATAGGAAAACAAAATTATACAGTAATTGCAGAGCAAAAGGGTAGAACAACAAAAGAGAACATAGAAAGAAATTTTGGTATGCCAAATCCAGAAGCCTATCGAAAAGGTATCCGTTTTATGAAACAAGCAGAAAAATTCAAAAGACCAGTTATTACTTTTATTGATACAAAAGGTGCTTACCCAGGAATTGGAGCAGAAGAAAGAGGTCAACGGAGAAGCAATTGCAAGTTCTATGCTAAATTTAGCGAAATTAAAAGTACCAGTAATAGCAATTGTAATAGGAGAAGGGTCAAGTGGAGGGGCCTTAGCCTTAGGCGTTGGAAATAAAGTACTTATGCTAGAAAATGCAATTTATTCTATTTTATCGCCAGAAGGATATGCTAGCATTTTGTGGAAAGATGCTTCTAGAACAAAAGAAGCTGCTGAAAAGATGAAGTTAACAGCAAAAGACTTGTATGACTTAAAAGTAATTGATAAGGTAATAAAAGAGCCAAAAGGAGAAGAATTAGAAAGTTTTTTGAAGGTGTCAAAAAGTTTAAAAAAGGAAATTCAAAAAACAATACAAGAAATGAAAGATATGACACCAGAAGAAATTGTAGAAAATAGATATCAGAAATTTAGAAATATGGGAGAGTTTCAAGTTTTATAAATTTCAATAAAAAGGAGGAAATAAAATGATTTTAGAAGGAAAGAAAATTTTAATTATGGGAATTAGAAATAAGTGGAGTATTGCATTTGGTGTGGCTAAAGCTGCTTATGAAAAAGGAGCAGAACTTATTTTTACTTATATGGGAGAAGAAAATAAAGAAAAAATAGAGGAACTTATTTCAGAATTTGAGGGAAGTAAGGCATATGTTTTAAATGGTGCTTCTGAAGATGAAGTGGTAAAAGAGACTTTTATGAAAATAAAAGAAGAAAATGGAAAAATAGATGGAATTGTACATGCTATTGCACATGCCAATCCAGAAGAATTACACAATGATTTTATCTTTACTAGTAAAGAAGGATTTTCTCATGCATGTGATGTTAGTAGCTATTCTTTTGTATTAATAGCAAGACAAGCAAAACAATTAGACTTACTAAATGAAAAGGCAAGTTTAGTAACATTAACTTATCATGGTTCTACCAAAGTAATTGATAATTATAATGTTATGGGAGTGGCAAAAGCAGCCTTAGAAGCTAGTGTTAGATATTTGGCAGAAAATTTAGGAAGAGAAGGAATGCGAGTAAATGCTGTTTCTGCTGGACCAATTAAGACATTATCAGCAAAAGGAATTAAAGATTTTGGTTCTGTTTTAACAGTAATTGAAGAAAAAGCACCACTTCATAAAAATGTAACAACGCTGCAAGTTGGAAATGTAGCAACATTTTTACTAAGTTCAATGTCTGATTGTGTGACAGGGCAAGTAGTTTATGCTGATAATGGTTATAATATTATGGGAATTTAGAAAAGAAGAATCCTTACAATTTTAAGGATTCTTTTTATGAAATAGTTTATTCTTTAATTTCATGAGCTAATTTATCAATTGCTTTTGTTTCGATTCTAGATACATAAGAACGTGAAATTCCCATCATTTTTGCAATTTCATTTTGTGTTTTTGGTTTATGACCACCGAAGTCCAAAACGTAACTCTAGAATGGTTCTTTCTCTATCTTTTAGAATTTCTTTCATTTTTTGACAAAGCAATTTTATTTTCATTTTGATATCAACTTCTTCTTCAATATTTCTTTCATTATTTTCTAAAACTTCTTGCAAGGTAACTACATTGTCATCTTTATCTTTTCCAATAGGTTCATTTAAATATACTTCTGCTCCGAAGTTTTTTGGTAGCTCTTAAATGCATTAATATTTCATTATCAATACAGCGAGATACATAGGTAGATAATCTTGCTCCTTTTTCAACTTTAAAACTATTGATGCCTTTAATTAGACCAACTGTTCCAATAGAGATTAAATCATCTTGCTCAACTTTTGCTGTACTATATTTTTTGGCTACATGGGCGACTAATCTTAAGTTCCTTTCGATTAAAATATTTCGTGCTTCTTCGTCTCCTTTTGCCATTTGTTCTAAACAATTTCTTTCTTCTTCTGCTGTTAAAGGTTCTGGAAATAAATTTCCTCCTTGTATATATCCGAACGACAAATACAGCTGATTTTAAAAATTCTAAAAATCCTAGTATTCCTGCCATACAAATTGATAACAATATAAATGCACCTCCATTTTCCATATAATTCAATTATATGTTTTTAAAATGAAAAAGTGCATGACCACAAAAAGAATAGAAATAGGGGAAGAAAATAGTTAGATATTAGATTTTTTATGAAACCTTGTTTACATCATATTCCTTTTATGATAAAATATATCTATAAATTAGGAAACTATTAAAGAAGTAGTAGAACATTGAAAAAAGAATACATTTGCCAATTAAAATAAAAACATAAGAGGAAAAACATGTATACTATGGTTTAAAAATAGTGAATAATAACAAAAAAAGAAATAGAAAAACTTAATTAAAGAAACAAAAGAAATAAGGAGGAAAATATGAAAGATAATAAGAAAATAGCTAATAGAGGTATTACTTTGATTGCTTTAGTCATTACTATTATTGTATTACTAATATTAGCAGGAGTGAGTATAGCTACATTAACAGGAGAAAATGGAATCCTAACAAAATCAGGTACAGCAAAAGAACAAACAGAAATTGAAGAAGCAAAAGAGCAAGCAAAATTGGACATAGCAGCCTGGACAACAAACAAACTACAAAATGGAGAAGATACAGATTTAAGTGATAGCATTATAAAAGAAATTTTAAATAATAAAGACTATGTTGCGGAGGCAAAAGATAACAGCTTTATCAGCAAAAAAGGAAAACATGAAATTCTGTATTCAGACTTATATAAAACTTCAACAGGAGAGAATGGAGGAGAAGTACCAACTCCATCAATACCAAGTACAGTAGAAGAAGCTATAATAGCAGGAACAGTATTAAATGAAAATGATTCAGTAACGATAAAAGATAAATATGACAATGAAATAAGAGTGCCAGAAGGATTTAAAATAGCGTCTGATTCAGCAACAGATGTAACAGGAGGAGTTGTTATTGAAGATGTAAGTTCTGGAATAACAGCGGGAAGTCAGTTTATATGGATACCAGTTGGAAAAGTAAAATATGAAAGTGGAAGTAAAACAATCGAATTAAATCGATATACTTTTACTGCTGATGGAACGCCTACAGAACAAGGAACAAATGTAATCAATAGTTATTATCAGGAATTAGCAACATCAACAAAAGGAAATACAACTGCAAAAGATATTGAAGCATTTAAAACGAGTGTAGCAACCAATCATGGCTATTATATGGGAAGATATGAGGCAGGAGACCCGACTGCAATAAAAAGCAGAACAAAATCTTCTAGTACAACAACACCGATGGTATGTAAAGAAGGACAATATGTATATAATTATATAACACAACGACAAGCAGCGACATTAGCTAGAGAAATGTATCCTGATAAAAAATTTGTCAGTGATTTAATGAATAGCTATGCTTGGGATACGGCAATTGTTTTCATTCAAGAATTTTCAGAAGATGGAGATTATGCAATACAAAAAAGTATACAATCTACATTAGCACAAACAGGAAAAGCAACAGATGGAAGCAATTTCGATGAGAGATGCAATGTTTATGATATGGCAGGAAATTGTTATGAATGGACAACAGAAACATCAAGTTATGCTGGTAGTATTCCAGATAGTCCTTGTGTAGATAGAGGAGGTAATTGTTCTAGTGGTAAAACTAGTAACCGATCTTCATGGCGTTTACTTTTTGCAGATGGCTATTATGGAGATAGTCATTCTTTTAGACCTGTTCTATACTGGTAAACTGGACTTTGCAAAAAAAAATAAAATGATAACATTGCAGAGAATTACAAATGTGCTGTTCTACATTTTGTATAAGGTAAAAAATTTTTAACGTGACATCCTAAAGTCACGTTTTTTCTGCTTTTTAAATCACAAACTTATAGTAAATGAAAATGTATGCAAAGGTGAAATTTGGAATGTAATGTAAAACAGAGTTTAAAAACTATAAAAATCTTAGTATGTAAATTAAAATTTTTGCTTTGATAGAAAATAAATCCTTGAAAAAATTACCAATCTATGTTATGATACAAAGAAAAGCGTAGGAGGAAAAAATGGTAACCATTGAAGATTTTGAAAAAGTAGATATTAGAGTAGGAACTATTATAGAAGTAGCAATCAATAAAAAAGCAAAAAAACCAGCCTACAAATTAAAAATAGATTTTGGAGAAGAAATTGGAATCAAAACATCTTCTGCACAAATTACAAAATGTTATAAAGCAGAAGAATTAGAAGGAAAACAAATTGTAGCAGTTATTAATTTTCCACCAAGGCAAATAGCTGAAGTAAAAAGTGAAGTATTAGTTTTAGGGACAGACTCCGAACAAGGAATTATTTTATTAAGACCTACTTTAAAAGTGGAAAATGGAGATAAAGTTTGTTAAAAAAAGTTAGGAGAAAAAATGAAAAGAACAAAATTAAAAGATAGAATATTACCAAACTATACAAAAGGAGAAGAAATTTTTAATATGACTTCTCATATTGTAGGAGCTGTTTTAGGAATTGTAGCAACAGTGCTATGTGTTGTATTTGCAGCCATACATAAAAATGGATATGGAATTGTTAGTGGAGCAATATATGGTGTAACAATGATTGTTTTATATACGATGTCTAGCATTTATCATGGACTGAGTCCAAAGTTTACCTCTAAAAAGGTATTTCAGATATTAGACCATTGCTCCATATTTTTATTGATAGCAGGTTCTTATACACCTTTTGCACTATGTGCTATTCGTGCAGTAGATTCATTAGCTGGTTGGCTAATATTTGGTATAATATGGGGATTAGCTATTTTAGGAATTATACTAAATTCGATTGATATCAAAAAATTTAAAGTATTTTCTATGATCTGTTATTTATTGATGGGATGGTGTATTATAGTAAAAGTAAGCTTACTTCCAGAAATTTTAACTTTAAATGGATTTATATTATTAGTAGTAGGAGGAATTGCTTATACCATAGGAGCAATTATCTATGCTACAGGGAAAAAACACAAATATTTTCATTCGATTTTTCATTTATTTATTTTACTAGGTAGTTTTTTACAATTTTTATGCATTTTGTTATATGTCATGTAAAAAAGTGAGATTTTTATATAAAAAAGCGAGATAGATAAATCTAACAAAGGAAATTTGAACAAATAGATAGGATAATTTATTTGTAAATTAAACTAAGCTATGGTACAATAAAAATAATCTAAATAACAAGTAAATAAATTTACCCTGCATAGTGCGTATAGGCAGAATTTTTAGAACCAACACACATTAAGAGGGGCCAAATCTCTAGATATGGCGTGCAAGCTCACACTAAATTTTAAGTGAGAAGCCCAGGAGTATTTAGGTAGGCACCCACCTGTTTTTGGGAACAGGTCCTTAAAAATTCATGGCAGCTGACGGCTAAGGCGGGGCTATTTTTTTTTGAGGAGGGATTGGGGGACGTTCCTTAAAATCCCTAAAGATGGGATTTTAAGGAACGTCCCCCAATCCCTCATTTTCAATTGAATCCAAAGCAAGAATAGCTTTGGCATAGATTTTACAAGAAAGCAATAAATTATCAATATTGATAAATTCATCTGTTTGATGACACATATCTTTATTACCAGGAAAATTAGCACCAAATGAAATGCAATTGTCAAAAGCACGAGCATAAGTAGCACCACCAATAGCAATTGGCTCTAAATTAGAGTTTGTTTCTTGGTTGTAAATATTACATAGTGTTTTTACTAAGATATTTTCTTTTGGAATATATATAGCAGGTTTATAAGTAATGGTATCAAAATCAACATTTAGATAAGAGCTAGTGTGCTTAATAAAACTACCTCCAATATCAATCATGTTAACAGTAACAGGGATACGAAGATTTAAGCCAATTTGTAAACTGTTATTTTTAAAATAAAAATCGCCAACATTTAAAGTTAATTTTCCAGATTCATCTTCAAAATCAATTTCTAAATTTTCGCCATGATATTGTGTATTAATATAATTAGAAAAGAAATCTAGCAATTCTAGTTTAATGTCATAAAAGTTAAACATTTTGGCTAATACAATTAACAAGTGAGAAATAGCATTAACACCAGATTCAGGATGAGCGGCATGACTTGATATACCATGAGACGTAAGTTTTAGTTCTTTTTCATCTATTTTATAAATATCAATTTCAAAATGAGTTTGCTTTATCATATCTTTCAAATTCTGAATCAAATCATTCATTTTTATTTTTTCTGAATTGATTTTTAAAGTAATACTACAAATTTTGGGGACAACATTAATAGCATTTCCATAAGTATTGACTTCTTTTATAATGATTGCTTCTTCCAAGAACATAGAATAGTCCATTTTTAAATAGGCGGTTAGAATTGCCTTTTCAGAGTAAATACAAGGAAAGTCAGCATCTGGACTAAAAGCAATGGTAGGAGATTCTTCATGTTTTTTGTAGTAAGAAATACAATTCCAATCATTTTCTTCATTTAATCCTAAAATTAAACGAACACGTTTATGAATTTGACAAGTATCTGCCACTGCTTTCATAGCATAGAGACTACTAATGACAGGTCCTTTATCATCGATACTACCACGACCATAGATATTACCATTAACAATTGTTCCAGAAAAAGGAGGATAACTCCAATTATTTCCTTCTGGTACTACGTCTAAATGACCAATAATACCAATTAAATCTTTTCCTTCTCCAAATTCAATATAACCACAATAACCATCTATATTTTTAGTGCGAAAACCTAAACTTTTACCTAAAGTAAGCATATATTCTAAGGCATCATTAATAGGTTTTCCAAATGGATAAAGAGGATTATCAGAAGGGGAAATAACACTAGGGATTTGAATTAACTCTTGTGTTTTTTTTATGATTTCATTTTTATATTCTTCAATAAATGCGTTAAACATAGAATCAATCCTTTCTTCTTAAAATTATTTTTTCTTATTGTATAACATAATATGCAAGACAAACTATATTTATACGAAATTATTTGGAAATAAACTTGACAACTAAGAAACAAAAAAGATAGAATGAAGCTAGAAAAGAAAGAAAGGTGTTGAGTGATTTTGGAAAATTTGAATATGCAAGAATTACAAGAAAAAGCAAGAAAAGTAAGAGAAGACATAATTGAAGAAGTATATCGTGCTAAATCAGGGCATCCAGGAGGTTCACTTTCCATAGCAGATATTTTAACGGTATTATATTTTAAAGAAATGAGAATCAATCCCGAAAATCCAAATTGGGAAGAAAGAGATCGACTTGTTTTATCTAAAGGACATTGTTCACCAGCATTATATAGTTGCTTAGCGAATCGAGGATATTTTAAAGTAGAGGATTTAAAGACATTTAGAAATATCAATAGTTATTTGCAAGGTCATCCAGACAAAAACAAAGTGCCAGGAGTTGATATGACAACAGGTTCTCTAGGACAAGGATTATCGTGTAGCAATGGTATGGCAATTGCAGGAAAGATGAATCAAAAAGATTATCGAGTTTATTGTATTTTAGGAGACGGAGAAATTGAAGAAGGACAAATCTGGGAAGCAGCTATGGCAGCAAATAAATACAAATTAGACAATTTATGTGTTATAGTAGATAATAACAATTTACAAATAGATGGAACTATTGAAGAAGTAATGAGTTCTTATCCAATTGATGAAAAATTTAAAAGTTTCGGTTTTCAAGTTATTAATATAGATGGACATGATATTGATGAAATCATAAAAGCTTTTGAAGTAGCTAAAAATGTAAAAGACAAACCAACTTGTATCATAGCTAAAACCATAAAAGGAAAAGGTGTAGACTTCATGGAAAATCAAGCAGGTTGGCATGGGAAAGCTCCAAATGACGAACAATACGAGCAAGCAATAAAGGGGATTAGGGGACGTTCCTAAAAATCCCACTTTTAGGGAGTAAGGGACAGTCCTTAAAATAGAAATAAGTAAAAAGAATGTTCCATCAGTCCCTAAAAAAGGGATTTTAAGGAACGTCCCCTAATCCCTGTTTGAAGAAAGGAGAATTGATAAAATGGAAGAAAAAAAAGTGGCAACTCGCCAAAGCTATGGAGAAACATTAGTGGAATTAGGAAAAGAAAATGAAAATATTGTGGTGTTAGATGCTGATTTAGCAGGGGCAACCAAAACAGATTTATTTGCTAAAGAATATCCAGATAGATTTTTTGATATGGGAATTGCAGAGGCGAATATGTTTGGAACAGCAGCAGGTTTAGCAACTTGTGGAAAAGTTCCATATGCTAGTACTTTTGCAATGTTTGCAGCGGGAAGAGGATATGACCAAATTCGAAATAGTATTTGTTATCCAAAATTAAATGTAAAAATTTGTGCAACACATGCAGGAATTACAGTAGGAGAAGATGGGGCAACACATCAAATGTTAGAGGATATTTCTTTAATGAGAGGGTTGCCTAATATGACAGTAATCTCGCCATCAGATGATACTTTAGCTAGATGGATGATTGAAGAAATTAGTAAAAGAGAAGGACCAGTTTATGTAAGACTTGCAAGACTTGCAACACCAATTATTTATGATAGAAGTCAGAAATTTGAAATAGGAAAAGCAATTCAAATAGGAGAAGGAATTGATGGAACCATATTTGCGACAGGAGTAACAGTAGCAGAAGCAATAAAAGCAAAAGAAGAACTAGAAAAACAAGGAATTCATATTCGAGTAGTCGATATACATACCATTAAACCAATTGACAAGGATATGATTATAAAATGTGCAAAAGAAACGAAAAAATTAGTATCAATTGAAGATCATAGTATTATTGGTGGATTAGGTTCAGCAATTAGTGAGGTGTTAACCGAAGAATATCCAACTAAGTTAGAAAGAATGGGGATGCAAGATGTTTTTGGTAAATCTGGAAAAGCAGAAGAACTAATGGAATACTTTGGATTGACAGCCAAGGCAATTATAGAAAAATTTAAAAAATAATTGTGAATTTTGTGTGAATTTTTTGAAAAAGAGAAAAACAGAGAAAATAGATAGAAAATGTAAAAAAACCAACATTTTCTATCATTTTTTTAGGAAAAAAGTATTGCAAAAAAAGTACTTTATTGATATGATTAGATAGAATAAGAATATAATGCCCAAAATAAAGGTAAGGAGAACCAAAATGATAGAATTTAGAAACGTAAGCAAAATGTATGATACAGGTACAAAAGCTGTCAAGAATGCTAATTTTGTTATCAATAAAGGAGAGTTTGCATTTTTAGTAGGATCTTCAGGAAGCGGAAAATCAACTCTTATCAAATTAATCTTAAAAGAAGAAGAACCAACCTCAGGAAATTTAATTATCAATGGAAAAGACACAACCTATCTAAAACCAAGCAGAATACCATTTTTAAGAAGAAGCATGGGAGTAGTATTCCAAGACTTTAGACTATTACCAGACAAAACCGTTTATGACAACGTAGCCTATGCTATGTATATTGTAAGAGCAACACCAAGACATATTAGAAGACAAGTACCAATGGTGCTATCTTTAGTAGGCTTAAGCGGAAAAGCCAAAATGTATCCAAATGAGTTATCAGGAGGAGAACAACAAAGAGTAGCTTTAGCAAGAGCATTAGTCAACAATCCATCTATGTTAATTGCAGACGAGCCAACAGGAAACTTAGACCCAGACACAGCATGGGATATTATGAACTTATTAAATGATATCAATATGAGAGGAACCACAGTAGTAGTAGCAACACATGCAAAAGATATCGTAGATAAAATGAAAAAAAGAGTTATCCATATACGAAAAGGAAGCATAGTAAAAGATGATAAAAAAGGTGGGTATGATTGTGAAATATAACAGATTTGGATATTTAATAGGAGAAGGATTTGGAAACGTATTCAAAAATAAAAAATCAACAGGAGCATCTTTAATGATTATGTGTGCTACCATGATTATTTTTGGAATCTTCTTAATCTTAACAGAAAACATCAATCACTTTGTTGCAGAAGTAGAATCAGCACAGGGAATACAAGTTTTTATAAACAATGATGCAACACAAGAACAAATAGATGAAATTGCAGAAAAACTAAGAAGCTTAGATGGTGTTAGTACAACAGAATTTGTATCAAAAGACGATGCCTTAAATCAAATGAAAGAACGATTTGGCGACAAAAAGGACTTACTATCAGGTTATGAAGAAAACAATATTTTTCCAGCTTCTTATGTTGTTACTTTAACAGACTTAAATAAAAGCAAAGAAGTACAAGACCAAATACTAACATTTGACAATATCAAAAAAATAACCAGTAAAGATGAAACAGTAACAACTTTAATTAACTTAGCTAATGGAATCAAAATAGTAACAGGGGTAATTCTAATTTTATTAGTTATCATATCTATATTTATCATTGCTAATACAATAAAACTTACTGTCCATGCTAGAAGAAAAGAAATTTCAATTATGAAATATGTAGGAGCAACCAATGGCTTTATTCGTTGGCCATTTATTGTAGAAGGTATGATAATTGGAATACTAGCTAGTAGTATATCAATTGTATTAGTGGGAGTTGCTTATAGTTTAATTGCAGAACAAATGGTAAATTCTCAATTCATGCAAGTAATCAATATGAGTTTAGTAACCTTTGGCGATATGTTTAATTCTATCATATTTGTTTACATGCTACTAGGAATTGGAATAGGAGCCATCCGGAAGTGTAATTTCCATGAGAAAATATTTAAAAGTATAAAGGAGAGAACATGCGTAAAATTTTATGTGTTGTTTTAGCTTTCCTAATTTGTAGTTTTAGCATCATTTCTTATGTACAAGCAGAGGAAATGACGGATTTACAAACCAAGCAAGAAGAATTAAAAAATCAAATCGATGATGCAACAGGAGAACTAGGAGATGTACAAGAAGAATTATCAGAAAACTTGCAACAAGTACAAAGATTAGATGAAAGAATAGCAAATTCACAAACAGAACTAGACGAACTAAATACTAAAATAGAAGAATTACAAAACTCTATTGATGGAGTAGAAGAAAAGCTAAAAATAGCGGAAGAAAGATATTTAAGACAAAAAGAAATATTAGAGGTACGATTAGTAGCTATGTATGAAACAAGTGATATTCAGTACTTAGACGTTATTTTGAGTTCTAGGAGTGTTTCTGAGTTCTTATCCAATTATTTCCTAATTACAGAACTAGCCAATTATGACACAGAACTATTAGAAGATATGAAACAACAAAAAGATGAAATAGAATTAAATAAAAAGCAATTAGATGAAACTAGACGGACAATATGCAATTATCAAACAAAATCAAACAAAAACAGCAAAAATATTAGAAAATACAAAAATAGTAAGAGAAAACTATATTGCTAAATTATCAGACCAAGAAAAAGATGTACAAGCTAAAATTGATGAATATAATGCACAATTTGAAGCAATAAACAAAGAAATACTATCACTTGCTTTAGGAGGGATTGATTCCAAATATATAGGAGGAGAATTAGCATGGCCAATTCCAGGATATACTAGAATCACTTCTAAATATGGAATGAGAACTCATCCTATTACAGGAGTATATAAACTACACACAGGAGTAGACGTAAGCGCTCCAATGGGAGCAAATTTTGTAGCTGCTAATGACGGAATTGTTGTAAAAGCAGAATTTAATAGTGCTTATGGTAACATGGTAATAATAGATCATGGAGGCGGAGTCTCAACACTATATGCACATGGCTCAGAAATCATGGTACAAGTAGGAGAAACAGTAAAACGAGGAGAAACCGTAGTTTTAAAAGTTGGTTCTACAGGTTATTCAACAGGGCCACATGCTCACTTTGAAGTAAGACTAAATGGAGTGGTAACAGATCCATTACCATATATTACAAATGGAATGATACCATCCACACAAAATCAAGAAACAGCAAATGAAACAACAAAAAATACTGAAAATTAAAGAAAAAATAGGAGGAACTTATGAAAAAAGTAGGATTAAAAATAATAGGAGTACTAGTAATTGCCATCATTTTATTACAAAGTAATGTGTTGTTAGCAGCAAATTCAGCAGAAGAAAAAAAATTAGAAAATCAACAAAATAAAATTGATAAAGACAAAAAAGAATCAGAAGCTAACTTAAAAGAAGTACAAGCTCAAAAATCAGAAACGACAAAACAAGTAGAAGAATTGTCAAACCAAATATCAGACTATGAATCACAAATTCAAGAATTAGATGGACAAATAGCAACACTAAATACAAAAATAGGAGAATCTGAGCAAAAATTAAATAAAGCACAAGAAGATTATACCAAACAAGAAAAATTATTAGAAGATAGATTAGTAGCAACTTATGAAGCAGGTGAAACCTCTTATTTAGACTTTATTTTATCATCTAGTAGTATTACAGATTTAATTTCTAATTATTATCTAGTAACAGAGGTAGCAACCAATGATAGTGAATTATTAGAAAAAATTCAAAAACAAAAAGAGGAAATAGAAGAAGCTAAAAAAGAATTAGAAGCTAATAAACAAGAATTAGCAACTTCTAAAGCTAGCAAACAAAGCGTTAGTAGTCAATTACAAACAGCTAAAAAAGAGAAAAATCAACAAATTGCTAAATTATCAGAAGATGAAAAACAAATTCAAGAACATATTGATGAACTTCGTAATGCAAGTGCTCAAATTGAAAAAGAATTGGTAGCAGCACGAGCAAGATATGCTGAGGAAATTAAAAAATTGGAAGAAAATAAAGGAAATTCAAACTCTTCTGGTAATGGAGGAAGCAATGGTTCTGGAGGAAATTATACAGGAGGAGGAAGTGGAACACTTCAAAGACCAGTAAAGTCAGGAACAATTACTGCTACGATGTATTATTCTAGCGGAGCTTATCATGGTGCATTAGATTATGGAGTATCAGTAGGAACCCCAGTTTATGCAGCAGCAGATGGTATTATTATCAAAACAGAAAATTTAACAAGCAGTTATGGTACATATGTTGTAATCCAACATGCAGGAGGATTACAAAGTTGGTATGCACACGGTACAAGAGGTTCTATTTGTGTATCAGAAGGACAAAGGGTATCTAGGGGGCAACAAATTATGAAATCAGGAAATACAGGAAATTCTTCTGGACCACATTTACATTTTGAAGTAAGAGTATCACCATACAATTATAGCAATTGTAGAGTGGATCCACGTAATTATTTTTAAATAAATTACATATAATTAAAATAAGGGGCGGAAAGATTCCGCCCATTGATATTAGAAAAAGATTTGCGTCTTAGGGAAGGAATGAAATTAAAAATGGAAGAAAAGAAAAAATTTAAAGTCTATAAGATTATTATGCTAGTTGTGATTGTGGCATTTGTAACATTTTTATGCACATCAATTGGAATGTATCAATATTTTACCAATGGAAAAGTAAGCAATTCTATG